>CALLYL010000385.1 GCA_937859535.1 uncultured Myxococcales bacterium | reverse complement strand
CTTTTTCCATCTGACGCTGCGCCTTTTTGAAGTCGCCACGGGCAAACGACTCGTTGCCAGCGCGGGCGAGCTGCTCGACCTGCGAGGTTGTGATTTTGAGCCGAACGGTCTGTCCCGCGATGATCGTGACGGCGCTTTGGCCGCTCAGGAAGTTGATGGTGTGAGGGCCTGCTTCGAGGACCAGTGGCTTGTCGGAAACCGCTTGCCAGGGACGATGATCGACCGAGAACTGCACACCGGACGGGCCTTCAAGCACTAGCTGGCCGACCGCACCACTCGTCGGTGTCGATGGCGACGCCGTGCCTGGTGTAGGGTCGACCGAGGCATTTTCTTTGTCCGTTTTGGCAACTGCGGGTTCTGGCAGTTTGACAGCCGATGCTGGGTTGGACTTGGTGCCAGCCGCGTCGAGTTTGGCCTGGGCCCGTCGCGCCAGCAGTGCGAGCGCCCGTGCTCGTACCGCTGCATCGGGATCACTGCTCAGTCGCTGCGCTATTTTCCGTAGTTCAACATCGTCTGTGGAATCGGTCAGCTCATCGAGAGCATCGAGTGTGGCACGGCGAACCAAGGGGTCGCGATCGCGGGCTGCTCGGAGTAGATAGGGTCGAGCTTGCGTCGGGGACAAGCCGGCCAGCGCTCGCACTGCCTCGACGCGCTTTGGTCCATCGCCATCTGCTAGGGTTTTGTCGAGCAGTGGCTCGATGGCCCCAGCCGTATCACCGGCTGCACCCAGTCGACCGAGTAGTCCATACGCCAAGAGCGCATCGGGGCTTGCCTTGTCGATCGCCTCACGCAGGACTGGAATCGCTCGGCGGTCACCGAGAAGGGCCAGCTTCCGCGCCGCCAACAGACGAACGGCGAGCCCCGAATCACCGAGCAGTCGAGCGAGATCGTCTTTACTAAGCGCCGACGAGGGCAACAGTTCCAGCGCCAGCCGTCTCAAGTCTGCTTCTGGTGAGCAGAGCCAATCGCGCAGCCGTTTCAGTTGACTGGTATCGCCGAGCCGGAGCAACAGCGCCGCCGACTGGAGCCTCTCCGAAGGTGTGCCGCTGTCGACGAGTCCAGCCAGAGTCGTTTGAAGCGGTGTCGCTGCATCCCCAAGACCAGTTGCCAGCAGGCCTTCGCCAATCCGAATCAGTGAACGAAGTGACTCCTGACGGACCCGTTCATCGCTGTCTGCCAGTGCGTGGCGGAGTGCGAGCACGGCCGTACTGGTACGCTGCTTGCCAAGTGCCGCTACGGCCTGGCGTCGAACCGCTACGTCGCTGTCGCTCAGCATCCCAGCGAGCAACGAGACAGCACCATCAGCCAGACTGTCGCCCAGAATATCTGCCGCCGATTGACGAACCAGCGCATCACCATCGGCGAGCGCACTACGAGCCCAGCCCATACTCTGGGCCGACATCAGACTGGGATCGCGACCACTGATCTCGACGATCGCCCGAGCCGCCGCCTGTGACAGCGCCGAGTCGCTGTTCCCTTCTGTGGTCGGGCCCAGCAGCGCGGCAAGTGGTCTCGCATCGCTTGCTTCACCTACGGCACCTAGTCCATCGCAGGCGATCCGCCTGATCAAGCTTTGGGCGTCGGACTTGCTCACGACCTCACGAAACAGCGCCTGCCCATCCGGTTCATCGAGCAGCGCCAATTCCCGTGCAGCAAGGATTTGTTCGCGACTCTTCTTGCGGGCGGCGTCACGAAGGTATTTGAGCCCGTCTGCCTCTCCGAGAGCTGCCAGCTTCGCACTGGCCTGAAGGCGTAGTTCGGAGGGCCCTGTCTCGTTCATCTGAGCGCGTAGTCTGGCCAGCGCCGTTTGTTCGCCAGAACGTGCCAAGCACAGCAGAATGTTCAGCAGCGTTGGTGGCGGCAAGCTCGCCCGTCCAGCAAAGTTGCGAAGGATGCGTTGAGCATCCTTGGGGCCCTGATCGCAGAAGAGCAGGGCAGCTCGAAACTGAAGCTCGGGATCTTTGCTATCGAGTGTCAACTCCAGGAACCGCTGCCCCCGAGGGTCACCGAGCTGACGTAGGGCTCCGGCTGCTGCGGCCAGCGTCTGCGGCGGCTCTTGTCCTACCGAGAGCAACTCTCCCAGCTTGGAGATGGCGCGACGGTCTCCCAGCGTCCCGAGTGAGGTAGCGGCCAGTGCCCGCAGCGCTGGTTCATTGCTCTTTAGCAGGCTCTCTAGCTCTTCGCGGACCGCTTCATCCCGACTTTGGCCCAGCGCAACGACTGCGGCGGCGCGTAGCTCGCCATCACTCGACTTGAGGTTCTGCCGCAGGACTCCGATTGCTTGCGCTCGCAGCGCGGCCAGCTCCTGCGCGCTCACTTCGCCAGTGGCGGTGGGGTTGCGCGTCAATCGGTAAGCGAGGGTGCCAAGTACCACAGCGCAGCACACACCGATGGCTGCAATGAGCCAGATGGGACGTCGCGGCTGTACCGGGAAGCGGCTGAGCTCGGCTATCGATGAGCGAGTCTTGCCGCCACGCGCCGTGAGTAGCCGGTCGAGCTCGCCTTGGAGCGCTTCTTCGACAGCACGCATCGATGGCAGCCGCTGTCCCGGTTCCCGTGCCAGCAAGCGCAGCACCAGCGCATCGAGAGACGCCGAGACACCTGCCGTTGGACAGCGCTTCTGTAGCGGCTGCGGCGACAAGGTCATGTGCTTCATCATGAGCGCCATGTTGTTGGCGGCATCGAAGACGGGCTCCCCGGCGATCATCTCGTAGAGCATGCAGCCGAGCGCGTACTGGTCGACACGGGCATCGCAGGGTTTCCCCTCGATTTGCTCGGGGGCCATGAATCCTGGCGTACCTAGCACTGTGCCGGTCTCTGTGAGAGCTTTGGGCCGATTGCCGGTCTTATCCAGCGAAGCCATGGGAGTCGCTTTGGGAGTGTTCGCTCGGCCAGGAGAAGGCTGTTTAGGAACCTCGGCACTCGTCGAGCTGCCCTTGTTTTGCGCCTTGGCGATTCCGAAATCGACGATTTTCACAAAGTCCGCAGAGCCATCCTGCTGAAGCAAGAACACGTTGTCGGGCTTCATGTCTCTGTGGACGATTCCCTTGTCGTGGACGGCCTGGAGACCTCTGGCAATCTGCATCGCAATGTGGCAGGCACGCGACGGAGCCATGCGACCTTTGGTCAGCTCATCGGCCAGGGTTCGACCGGCGAGGAACTCCATTTCCAGGAAGGCACGACCGTCATCGAGTACCCCGAAGTCAGCGATGTAGACGGTGTTCGGATGCCGAATCTTGGATGCGAGCCGTGCCTCGGACAGAAATCTTTCTTGCGCGACTTTGTCCTCGGGTTTGAGCAGAACTTTGATCGCGACCGGTGTATCCAGCGTGAGGTGTCGGGCTTTGTAGACCACCCCCATACCGCCCTGACTGAGCCGTTGCTGGACCTCGTACTTCTTATTGAGGATTGTCCCGACGATGTCGACGGGTTCTGACGAATGATCTGCCATAGGGGTTAGAAACCCGACGTTATTTTACGACGATTTCGGGCTCTTCAGGGTGACGATACTTTGATCCGGCTCTCTGTTGGGCCTCCTACGCAACGCCATCCAGCCAAGAGACTGCATCTGCCTCTGTCGCGAACATTTGCATGCGATCGCCCGTCCCCCCCACCTTCGCCATGAAGTTGATTGCAGCGCGCAGAAGCACACTGGAAACGACCGTGGCCATTCGGTCAAAGTTGTTGTTGAAGGTCTGGAAGTGACGTCGAGCGTCGGGGTGGTAGTCGGTGCTCTTGTCGACGATGGAGAGTATCAGCGCTCGGTGATATGGCTGGCCGGGCTGGAGCAGCTTGCCCATCGCCTCCGCGTCCGCCATCGAGACGTGCCCCGTGACTTTCGCGAGCATCATGCGACGACCCTTGGGAGTCTTTGCTTCTTCGATTTGAATAGGCATGATGAATTCCTCTTATTGCTTGTGTGATACCAGATGTACGCCGCGTTCCTGGAGCACGTAGGCGATCGCATCGGCCAGGGTCGGCAGTGCCGTCACGTCGCTTAGCTCAAAGGTCAAACCGACCAGTGCGCTGGCAAGCTGTGCGCCAATCCCGGTGAGGAGACAGCGCGCACCGAGCAGCCGAACCGCTTGTGCCAAGCGGAGAAGCGATCTCGCGGTGTCTGAACCGACTGCCAGCATTCCGGTCAAATCGAGAATGATGTGTGTCGCACGTTCACTGACAACCTGAGCCAGCACGGACTCCGTCATGATGGCCGCACGTTCCGGCCCGACTTCACCGATGATGGGCAGAGCGAGGACTCCCGGCCACACGCGAATCACTGGAGTGGAGAGCAGCCGCAACATCTCTTGTTGATGCGCGGCTAGCTGGGCGGCCTTCTGTTCGATCTCGTGTTGTCGCAACTCGCTGGATGCCCGAGTCTGCGCCAGCTCATCGAGCAGCATGTTGACTCCGTACTCCAGCTCTAGTAGTCGGTCACTGCCCTCGTCTTCGAGCGGAATTCTCTCGGACCACTGACCCGCAGCGGCCTGAGCCAGAAAGTGAATAACTCGCTCTATGCGGAGATCACTATCGATAGGCACAGCCCATCATCGTAATCCAGGATGGGCACTTCGTGATCAGGTTTTCAGCAGACTGAAGACCGGATCGGCGAAGCCCGATGCTGACTGGTTGTCGTTCAGAGGGAGTTCCATTCAGCACGATCTCACTCCTTGGCCCCGGCTCGCCTTGTAGTATTGGTTGAGCGAAGGAGTCATCATGACCCAAACTGCCCAATTGTCTTTGATCTTGGCGAGTCTCACTGCCGGTCTGCTCGCTTGCGATGGCCAGCTCTCATCCAACAGCGATCTGTCTGGACCTGCTACCCCGAATCCCGAGACCGC
>CALLYL010000384.1 GCA_937859535.1 uncultured Myxococcales bacterium | reverse complement strand
GGTGCAAACACCAGCCGAACATCCTGGTAGGTCTTGTAGCGGTACAGCATGTACTGTCCGCCCGAGTGGAGAGCGACTACATCGGAGCGGAGCCCGGTCTGTTCGAAAGACTCTTTTTCCAGGCTGGCAATGATCTGTTTGCGCTGCGCATTTTGTTTTTCCGGTGTCGCTTTCGAATCGACGGCACCGACCACCCGAGACGTGACATCGGCGTAGGTCCACAGAATGCGGATCTCAAGGTCAGGACAGCGCAGCTCGTCATTGGGCGTCGGTGCGTAGAACCCATCGCGCAGCAGATCGCGACTTGCCGTCGACAACTTGTGCAGTTGACCGCGTGCTACATGATGGTTGGTGAGGAGCAGGCCATCGTCGGAAACCAGCGAGCCCGAACCTCCATCTGAGACCCGGACCGCCGCCCGTTGCTGGTGAAGCAGCCATTCGTCCGTCGGCGCGAAGTTGTGGGCCTTCTGCCATTCGGTGCGCGGCGCTTGATGAACTGGCCACATGCCCTCGTCGGCGTGGGCCAGCACAGCACAGAACATTCCCCCTAGAAAGGTCACCGTGCGGTGGCCCCAAATGCTCCCCATGCCACCATCTTCGATGGCAAAGGCTGATTACTCAACGAAATTTTGTAATCGAAAAAATGAGCTCGTTTTGACTAATTTGGACGACGAGGTGGGGCAGGGGGCGTCGGCGTGGTTTTGCTGCGGAGCTGAGGTTGCGTGGGTGCGCCTCGCCGTAGATACAGCGCTGCCATCTCGAACTCGAAGAAGCCGAGCATGCTGCTGGCCACCACTTTGCGCCACAGGTCGCTGGCTCGAGTGCGATCGTTTCGCCGCAGGGCAGCTTGGGCCAGATAGAAGTTGGCCTCGGCCTGTTTGCCGGGAGTATCGGCGTGGCGAAGCAGATCAGCGTCGGACAAGGTGCCGCTGCCGAATCGCGCCAGATCGGCGTGCCACTTGCCGCCTTGGACCGATTGAAGGAACGCCGTTGCCAGTGGGTCCGGGGCCAGGCCCGATCGCGCTTGCAGATCGAGCATCCATAGCGAGCAATACACCTTCAGTGGTTCGCCCAGGTGCTGCGACTGGAGCGCTCGGTGATACAGGTCGAGGGACAAATCCAGCTCACCCCGCTGTACCAAAAAGGCGATCGCATCGGCGTATAGCTGGCCCGAGCTCTTGTTGTTTTCCTCGGCAGAGGGCAGGTGATCGCCCGCCAGACGGAATGCCTGCAACGACAGCTCGCGTTCACCCGACTGGTAGTAGAGCTTGCCGCGCTCGATCTCAGCCTCGGCGCGGCGTTCGGGCGGCATCTTGCCAGAGGTCAGCAGTACGTCGTAGCGACGAAGGCTCTGCTTGCGAGTCTCACCGCCGGACCCTTCGCGGACCAGATCCATTGCCTCGCCGATTTGCCGTCCCAGGCGCGCTGCAAAGAACTCTTTGCTCAGCGGATCGTACTGCGCGGCGGCCGAGTGAACCGTGCGCGCCCGTTCCAGCGTAGTCACCGCCTGCGCTGCTTCGCCACGACGGAGCTGGATCATCCCAAGCAGCTCGAGCGCCTGCGCATTGGCCAGCACCGTGACCGATCGTGTCAGGTGACGTGTTGCCTCGTTGATGCCGCCGATGTTGAAGTAGCCGCGCCCGACCTCGGCCAGCGCCAGCGCCATGCTAAGCCCCGGCGTCGTATCGGGAAACTGCTGCTTCATTCGCCCGTAATAGGCTTCGATTTCGGCCAGTGCACCTTCCATTTCAGCGGTGCGTTCGTCACTGACCAGCTCCGACAAGCGCTCGACGTAGAGCAGCCCAAGCTTTTCCCAGATGGCGCGGTCCGAAGGTGACAGCGTCCTGGCCCGCTCGAACGCTCGCACGGCCAAGCCCTTGCGATCCTGAACCGCCGCCAGCTCGCCGATACACACCGCCGCCGGGACGAAAGTGGGGGCGCGCTTGGCGACGTCGCGACAGACCTGCAAACTTACATCCACATCGTCGGCGTTTTGGGCCAGACCGAGCGCCAACCGGACCGCAGAATTGAGCTGATCTTCGGACAGTTGCTCGGTTGGACTCGCCAGCGTGTCGCGGATGAGGTCGGCCATCCGGGATTCTTCGGCGCTCAGCTTGCCAAGCTTGTCAATCTCGACGAGCGCTTCTTTGGGCTGCGACACCCGCAGATACAGCCGCGCCAGCTTAAACGCCGTCGTGCCGGTCTGGCCTTTGCGCCGCATTGTCTGCGACAGCGACTGTAGGAAATCGCGTGGGCTGAGCATGTCGTTGCCCTGCGATTCGCGTACATAGAGATCGACGAGTTGCTTGCGAATCAGCGGCACCGGCCACAGTCGATACGCCTGCTCTAGATCGGAGGACAGCGTTGGTGGAGGATCGCTGATGAGCTGGGCCAGCGAACGGCCGCGACCGCGCAGCGTGTTCTGCGCTGAGTCTCCGGTTCCTTGCAGCCAGTCATAGAGCTGCTGGTAGCGCGAAATCGGCAGCGCCGCATTCGGTTCGAGCGTCTGCTGAACCATCAGCGCCACAACCGCCTCGGGGTGAGATCCTCGTCGAGAAAATGCGCGATCGATGCTTCGTGCCGCCGCGAGCAGCTCGGGCTGGGTGGGAGGACGGCTCGGATCTTGAAGCTCCGCTGGCTCGAACAGCGACAGCGCACGCGAAAACATCGCAAAGGAATCCTCGGCATGGCCGCGTGCCAAGGCTTGCTCCGTCGCTGTGCAGTAATACTGAACCAGCGCTTGGCGTCGCCCGAGGCGAGTCGGATCGCTTTCGGCGAGGGTGTCGAGCTGCTGACGGACCCGCTCGGCTTCCTCCTCGCTGCCCGGGATGGTTCCGATCACCGCGATCGGTGGCTGCGGCCGAATGACCAGCTTGGCAGCGGCGGGCGGCGGAGTAGCGGGCGGCGTGACCGGCGGTTGAACTTTTTGAGGTGTGTGTCCGCAGCCGATGAGGCCCAGCCACAAGACCCACGAAAGGCGCTCACCTTGGCGAGCAGACCGACGTGGAGTTCCGGGAGAAAAGCGCGTGCGCATGCAAACTTTTGCCAGTCTACTACGCTCCTTCTCGGGAAACCCAAATAACGCCTTCACAACCCATCTGCTGTCAGCTCGTCCGGTCGGTGAATATTGCCGTCCGCATCGCTCTGAAAAGACACCATAAATTTCGGCAGAAAAATTGTGAGATATTTCGCACAAAAACGAGCGAGATTTTGAGGTACGCTTACTGGAGCTGAACCACTCCACGGTGGCATCAATAGGTAATACGTCGGCAACGAGCAGCAGGATGGGTACCGTAAATACCCAAAACCACTTGGTAAGGAACAAATGATGAGTAAAAAGTGGGTTGGATCGCGAATCTTCTTGGGCACAGTCTGTGGTGTACTCGGCGCTTGCGGGGCTCCGAGCATTGATGGTCCCGTCGAGCCACCGCCGCCGCCGCACAAGGCGATCGCGATGCAGGTTACGGTTCTGCATGGCGGGCGGGCTGCCCCGACGATGTCGTTTGTAGCGGCCAAGCAGCCGGTGGTGTCAGACGCCCCCGAACAGGTGGCCTGGGCGACGCTGCGCGGCATCAAAGACGGACACAAACTCGGCGACCAGGCGATTGAGTCGGCCAAGCTTCGCGAGATCCACGATGCAGGCAATGGACCGCTCATCGCTCGCTTCGAGCAAGAGGTCGACGGTGTGCCGGTGTTCTTGCGAACCCTCAACATCGCGATGGATCGCAACCTTCAGCCGACGCTGGCGAGTGGCCAACTGGCCGGTAAGCTGCGCAAGGTGTCCGATCGCTTCCAGCTCGACGAGTCGGTGGCGGTTGAGTCGGCGCTGCGGGCGATGTCGGGTGAACGTGGTTCGGCGCAGTCCATGGGCGCGGCCATTCCGGCAGGGGGAGGCTATAGCAACCGTCAGCTCGTCGCCCAGCTTTCCGGTTCGGGGGCAACCGCCAATGTCAGTTCACGCAGCCGACGGGTCTACTTCCCGAGTGACGCAGGCCTGATTCCCGCCTACTACGTTGAACTGGACGTCGCGCCTGTGGATTCGACCAACAGCACGATGCGGGCCTACGTGATCTCGGCGGTCGACAGCGCGGTGCTGTTTGAAAAGAGCCTGACCGAGGATGTTGCCTATAGCTATCGCGTATATGCAGACGGAGCGCCGGGCTACGTGCCGTTTGACGGCATGCAAGGCAACTCGTACTTTCCGTATCCGAAGGCAGCTCCCGACGGTAGTGCCCCAGCGATTGTGCCGCCAGGGCTTGTCTCGGTGGAGAACGTACCGTTCCGTCGCAATGACCCATGGCTGTCCGCAAGCGCGACTGAGCTAAACGGCAACAACGGCTGGGTCTATGTCGATCAGGTGGCACCCGATGGCTACTCGGCGGGCGATCTGTTGGTCACGCCAACGGCTCCGGGGGTGTTCGACCGCACCTTCGATCCAAGCACGACCAAGCCGTCGGCCAACGACACCGCCAAGCGTGTGGTCGCTACCAACCTGTTCTACATCATCAACTACCTGCACGACGTGACCTACGACGCGGGCTGGACCGAAGCGGCGCAGAACCCCCAGAAGTCGAACTACGGTCGCGGTGGTGTCGAAGGGGACAACATCCGTCTGGAGGCGCAGGACTCGGGCGGTCGCAACAACGCCAACGCCAGCACGCCTGCCGACGGTGGTATGCCGCGCATCCAGATGTATCTGTGGGATGCGACGTTTACGGGTTTGCAGGTTACGGCTCCGGCTGGAATCGCGGGTAACTACGCTAGCCGAGGCGCTCCGTACGGCGCGACCACCTACAACCTCACCAACAGCGTGGTGGCCCTCCAAGATGCGCCGGGAATGGGCGGATCGACCACGGACGGCTGCGATATGGTCACCAACGCGGCTGCGGTGGCGGGCAAGATTGCGCTCATTGACCGTGGCACCTGCGCGTTTGTGCTCAAGTCGAAGAACGCTCAGAACGCGGGCGCAATTGGGGTTCTGATCGCCAACAATGCGGCCGGTGCCGGGCCTCCGAATATCGGTGGCACTGACGCCACAATCACCATTCCAACGCAGGGCATCAGCCTGGAAGACGGTGCCAAGATCCGGGCCGCACTCGCGATGGGCGTGACCGTCAAGCTCACCGGATCGGCAGCGGAACGGGATGGTTCTCTCGACGGCGGGATCGTCTCGCACGAGTGGGGCCACATCCTGTCGAACCGGCTGATCGGCAACGGCTCGGGACTTGGCAACAACCAAGGCCGCAGCATGGGCGAGGGCTGGAGTGACTTCAACGCCATGCTCATGATGATTCGCTCAGACGATGAGATGGCTGCCGCCAATACCAATTGGAGCGGGGCCTTCCCCACTGGCGCGCCCTCGGTTTGGGCTGCGGGGAACAATGCCTTCTACGAGGGAATCCGGCGCTATCCGTACTCGACGGACAAGGCCAAGAACCCGCTGACGCTCAAGTACATCGAGGAAAAAGTGCCGCTGCCGGCGACCCCGAAGCCTGCATTCGGTGCAGATGGTACCGGTAGCGCGGAGGTGCATAGCTCCGGCGAGGTGTGGGCGACGGCGCTGTGGGAGTGCTACGCGGCCCTGCTCAACGACAAGACCCGCCTGACCTTCCAGCAGGCCCAAGAGCGGATGCGGCGCTACCTGGTCGCGTCGCTGAAGCTGACGCCAGCCAATCCGACCTTCACCGAGGCGCGAGACGCGATGCTGTTCGCGATGTTTTCAAGCGATCGCAAGGACTACGACCTGTGCGTCGACGGATTCGCCAAGCGTGGATTTGGCTCGGGCGCGGTTTCCCCGGATCGTGGTTCGACGGATCATGCCGGTGTCAAAGAGAGCTTTCAGACCGGCGCGGCCTTGTTCATCGATGACGTCCAGCTCGACCAATCGCTGGTGTCCTGCGATAGCGATGGTGTGCTCGACAACGGCGAGACCGGCTACCTGAGCGTGACGGTGCGCAACGGCGGCACCAAGGATCTCCAGAACGGCACACTCAAAATATCGACGCCAGCGGATGGCAACGTGCAGATCGAGGGCGCAAAGGACAAGACAATTGCCCTGCCAGCGTTGACACCGTTTGAAACCAAGGTGATCCAGGTCAAGGTCAGCATGGCGGGGGCGGCTGGCATTGTTCCGTACTCGATCGATGTGGAGGCCAAGGGTGACAACGTGGTCCAGACGGACCCGATCACGGCCAGCTTGGTGGACCTTGGTAACTACGACTTGAAGGCGGGATCTGCGAGTATCGAGAAGTTTGGCGGCAGGCCCACCAACTGGGTGGTCAGCGACGATCCAGCGCTGAACACCAATGAGCCGTGGCAGCAAGAGATCGGTCCGACGGCGGGCTTGTTTTACGGCCCAGACACCTCGTCCCCGGCGGATCACTACCTGACCTCGCCCTCCATCGAAGTGGGGACCGGTAGCTTTTCGCTGACCGTCAAGCATCGCTACAGCTTTGAGACGGACACCTCGGTAACGCCGCCGGACTATTACGACGGTGGTGTGATCGAGTACAGCCTCGATGGCAAGACCTGGCTCGACGTCAAGGATGTGGCCGGTGTGACGGTCATGGGCGGCTATGGCGGCACGCTGGTTGGCGGCGCGAGCCTGAGCCCGATCAAGGGTCGCCAAGCATTCGTTGGTGCCAGCGCGGGCATTGCGGTCGGCAACTGGGTGACGAGCAGCTTCAACTTCGGAACCGCGCTCGCGGGCAAGAAACTGAACCTGCGCTTCCGGCTCGGCACCGATGATGCGAGCGGTGATTACGGCTGGGACATCGACGAAGTCACCGTTGCCGGTGCCGCCACGCCGCCGTTCCAGCAGCAGGTGGTGCAGAGCGCGACCGCCGTTTGCAAAGCGAAGGCCGTGTTTACCGTGACGCAGGCCGATCTGCGGAGCATCCCGGTCGGCTTCCAGGTCCGGCTCGATCCCACGATCAGTGCGGCACCGGGCGCGCTGTCTTGGGCCTGGACGCAGGTTGATGGCACACCAGTTGAGCTGCAAGGGGCCGATACCGCCAACGTGATGTTTACTGCTCCGAATGCTGCGACGACGATTCATCTCAAGTACGTCGTGCAAAGCGGTGCGGAAACGCGTGAAGGCGTGGTCGCAATCGAGGTCGTGAAGGCCGCCGACACCACAATGGGTGGAGCGGCCACCGGTTGCCAGATGGGCGGAGCCAGTGCTCCTTCTTTGTGGTCCGGCCTGGTTGCTTCGGCGCTGCTACTGCTCGGTCGTCGTCGGCGCAAGTCGTAATTTCCGCCCGCCGCCCCCGCCGCCCGAAGTTCGGACTGGCGGGGCGCGCACCTCACTTGTCCCACCAAAACGCAAGAATGTTTGCTCGCACAGCCGGTTCTCTTCCCATTCGGATGTGAGAGGGAGTATGAACACCCGTGAGTTGTTCAAAACAACCCATAGGAGATCATCAAAATGGCTAAGAGCAAAGGCACCGTGAAGTGGTTTAACGAGTCCAAAGGTTTCGGCTTCATCACGCCGACCGACGGAAGCAAAGATCTGTTCGTCCACTTTTCGGCGATTCAGGGCGACTCGTTCAAGACCCTGACTGAAGGTCAGACCGTCGAGTTCACTGTTGAGAATGGTCCGAAGGGCCCAGCAGCGACGAACGTCACCGTCGTGTAGTTGGTTGTCTGCCGTGAGGGTTCCGTCTGGAACCCCCGCAGGGTAGGGAGAGGCCTCTTTGCTTCGCTTTGGAAGCAGCGGGCCCGACTACTCGACGACGATGGCACCGCGCAGCATGTTCATGCCGCAAGTGAAGGTGACCTCTCCCTTTTCCTGTGGTAGGTGCAGGGCGATCTCGGTCGGCTTCTCTTCAGTGAGGGTCTTTTTGATGTTCTGCGACGGAAGGACGACCTCGCGACCACACTCGCCGGCGCTCTTGTCGTAGCGGAAGCTGAGGGTCAGATCCTCGCCGGGTCGACCAACGACTCGTGGAGGCGTGAAGCCTTGATTGCTGACGGTGACTTCGACGCGGCGAGGTCCGCCGCCTGCGGTTGCGGCAGCGGGCGGTTCGGACTTACGACAGCCGCTAGCTAGTGCAGTGGCCGTCGTGAGGGCGATGAGCAGAAGAGTCTTCATATCGACTACTTTAGCCGCAACCGCCCCATTCCCAAATTTTCCAGACGCCTTGCAAGTGGGGTTCGCCAGCCTGATCGTCCGGACGGCAGGCGATTGGGTCGCGCAGGTTTGGCGCGGCAAGACGGGTTGGGGGTTGCACTCGCTTTTGGGGCGGGGTAACACTGCGACCTTCGATTCGGGCTGCTGCCCGACGACGGTAACTTCGAGGAGAACTTACGTGTCTAACGCTACTTTGCCCGAGATTTTGACCGAAGCGACGCGGCGCAAGTCCGTCATCACCGACTGCGTGCTTCTGATCGACGAAGAAGTGTCGAAAAAGGGCGGCTTGTCCGGGATCGCCATCAAGGGCGCGTTCGCGATCGTCAAGGCGGTCAAGCCAGGCTTCCTTGCCGAAGCGGTGGACCACATGCTGGATGACTTCGCAGCGCGGCTGGATCCGTTTTATCAAGGGCAACAAAAGTCGGCGGGACGTTCGCTTCCCAGCTATTTTGGCGAACACAGCAGTGCTGTGGCTGAGGCGCTGCTGGGCATCACCGATCAGCGGGCACAACGGGCGCAAAATCAGACGCTGAAGAAGACCTACGAAAAGCTCCGCCCGACCGCGAAGAAGCACGTTGAAGAGGCCGTGCCGGGGATTGCGCGGCTCATTGAAAAGCACAGCGCGAAGGTGGCTGCCTGAGTTTCTATCAGCGACTCCGCCACGGCATCAGCCGGCTGGCGTTTCGGTTCGGGGCTCGCTTCTACGCGTGGATGACCTGGCACGAGGTGTGGCGGCAGCACTGCGGCAGCCTCGCCGAGCACTTTCCACCACCGGCGTCAGGCCGCAAACTCTCGGTGCTCGACTTGGGGATTGGCCCTGGGGTATCGGGTATCGGTATCCTTGAGCGGCGTCCTGATGTGTGGCTGGTCGGGCTCGACTTTTCGGAAGAGATGCTGCGGCACGCCCGTCGCTATCTGCGGCTGTCTGGCAACCGCTTTCCGCTCGTCCACGGCGATGTCACTCACCTACCGTTTGCCGACGACAGCTTTGATGTACTGACCCACCACAGTTTCCTATATCTCCTGGGGAGCCGTGACGAGGGATTGGCAGAGATGTTTCGGGTGCTCAAGCCCGGTGGTCACTACGTGATGCTCGAACCGAATCGCGGGGGATCTGTGGCGGTGGTGCCGCGCATGAAAGGCCCGTTCCAGTTTCGGCTATCGATGCTGCTGTGGCGGGTTTTTTCGACAGGCTTTGGTCAGTTTGAAAAGCCCGAGCTGACGTCGCTGCTTGAACGTCATGGCTTTGTATGCGAGCGAGTCGATGAAACGCTCGATGGACTCGGCTTTATCGCGGTGGCTCGTAAGCCCCTCGCGTAAACAAAAAGGAGCAAGCTCTCTATGCAGTTTCCTGAATACCGGCCTCGGCGGATGCGGCGCAACGACGGTTTGCGTCGGATGATTCGCGAGACCCGCCTTTCCGTCGACAACTTCGTCTATCCGATGTTTGTTTGTCCCGGTCGCGACACCCGTCGGCCGATCGCATCGATGCCCGGACAAGCGCAACTTTCCGTCGACCAAGCCGTACTCGAGGCCAAGCAGTGCTTCGATCTCGGCATTCCTTCGGTGATCCTGTTTGGCGTTCCCGACGATGCGAAGAAAGATCGCGTCGGCAGCGATGCCTGGAACGGAGATGGTCTTCCGCAGCAAGCCTGTCGCGCCATCAAGCGCGCTTGTCCCGAACTGGTGGTCATCCTCGACTCCTGTTTCGATGAATACACGTCACACGGACACTGCGGTGTGGTGATGCCGGAAGCGGGCTGGCCCGACGTCGACAACGACGCGACGCTCGAAAACCTGGGCCGGGTGGTGGTCTCGCAGGCCAAGGCCGGAGCAGATATGGTCGCACCATCGGGAATGATGGATGGGTTTGTCACCGCGAGCCGCGAGGCGCTCGACGAAGCGGGATATTCCCACGTTGGAATCATGGCCTATTCGGCCAAGTACGCGAGCTGCTTTTATGGTCCCTTCCGTCAGGCCGCTGGCACCGCCTCGGGCTTTGGTCATCGCAAGAGCTACCAGATGGACTACGCCAACACCGACGAAGCTGTCCGCGAAGCTGGGCTCGATCAGGACGAAGGTGCCGACATCCTGATGGTTAAGCCGGCGCTGTCGTACCTGGACGTGATCTCGCGGTTGCGTGACGAGTGTGACCTGCCGCTCGCCGCCTACAATGTCTCGGGTGAGTACGCGATGCTCAAGGCTGCGGCGGAAAAGGGACTGCTGGACGAGGAACAAGCGGTGCTCGAGGTGTTGACGTCGATCCGTCGAGCCGGTGCAAATATCATCCTGACGTATCACGCCAAAGACGCGGCTCGCTGGTTGGCCAAGAGCTCTCGCTGAAACTGCTGCCGCGCATGCCGCTATCCAAGCAGTCGCCAAATCGCTACGATTACAAACCATACTGGTTCTCTGAGAGGAGATCTGATGACGTCGACGACGCGACGCTGGCTGCACGGACTCACGGCAGCGGCACTTTTGTGGACCGGATCGGGGTGTCTCAAGCTGACGCTCTACAACGCTTCGGTGATGAAGCCGAGTCAGGTGGCGGTGTACTTCTCGGTGACGGACTCCGGAGGCAATCCGGTGCCGAACCTGACGGCCGACAAGTTCCGGATCTTCGAGGACAAGGGCCTCGTCTCGGTCTACGAGTCGAAGCAGACGATCTTGAACCCCGAGGTGGCGGCGGTTCACTACACGATGCTGCTCGTCGACCTGTCTGGCAGCATCACCCAGTCGGGTGCGATGGATCAGTTAAAGCCCGCTGTGCAGAGCTTTGCTGATCGAGTCGGTAGCCTCCAGAAAGTCGCGATCTACGGCTTTGATGGCAGCAAAGAGATCTTCCCGATCATCGGCTTTACGGATGGCGAAGGTGGAGTGCGGGCAGCCGCGGAGCGGCTCGGATCGTTCAAGGGCCGTGATCCCTCGACGAACCTAAACGGCGCGGTCATCGAGGGGCTGAAGGTGCTCGATAAGGCGCTGGAGCATGCGCAGACCCCGCTGAAGTTCGGCTCGCTGGTGGTGTTCACCGACGGAACCGATCGGGCTCGACGAGTGCTGCGGCCCGAGGTCGACAAAGCGCTCGAAGAGGCGCAGGGCAAGGACACCGCGCTGTACGTCATCGGCGTTGGCAAAGAAATCGACAGTGGCGAGCTGCGCAACATCGGGCGAACCGCTTCGTTTTTGAGCACAGACCCTGCCGCGCTGGCCAAAGCCTTCGACGCCATCGCCAGCCGCGTCGAGGCCTACACCAAGAGCTTCTACCTTCTTTCGTACTGTTCGCCCGCCCGTGCCCAAGAGCACGACCTCAAGGTCGAGACCGGCAGTGGCTTGTCGAAGGGCGATCTGACCTACCACTTCGACGCAGCCGGCTTCAGCCCCAACTGCGACTCGAACCGGATGCCCAAGTTCGACATCAAGCATCCGATTCTTCGCAAAAAATAGCGCTATTCGTCGCGGTGGACTGTCTCGGGCGAAAACGCTGGCAGACACACCGCAATGTACTCTGCCCCGGTCTCGCCCGGCGTGCTGTACTGAACCCACTCCTGTTTGGGGGTCACGATCGCTTCGCCTGCGTGGACATCGGTTACCCCATCGCGGGTGGTCACACGCAGCGTGCCAGCGAGCACCACCGTGTATTCATCGAACTCTGGGGTCTGTCCGGGCTCGACCCAGCCGCCCGGACTCTTCATACGAGCGATGCTGAGGCTGCCGCTCTTTGAGTTGACCCGCCCGACAAACTCCTCGATGAGCTTCGGCTTGTTGCCAGCGGCGGTAATGACGGTGGGCTTACGAATGTGGGTCACCATTCGCACATCCTAACAGCACCCGCGTCTGGCTGTCTTGACAAGTGCGACGAAGCTATCGCACTGTGGCGCACCCTCTCATGGTAAGTGAAACTGACAAGCCACGTCTCGAAGCAGAGCCGCCCAATGGCTGCTCACATGAGCACCAGCCCAAGTCGGAAGCGGGGACGCAGTTCGACTATGAGGCGATTCCTGCCGGATATTACGACCGGGTGATGCGGGAAGGGAATCCGATCCGCAGGTTGTGGCATGTCTCGAAATTCGAGCGGGTGCTGGACTACTTACCAACGGACACCGATCAGTCAGTTTTGGATATTGGCTGTTTTGCGGGGACGTTCCTTTCATTGCTTCCGAAGGATCGTTTTTCGCGGCAGCTCGGCGTCGATATTTTGCCTGCGCAGATCGACTACGCCAACCGGACCTATGGCACGGCGTTCCGTAGTTTTCGACACGTCCCGAGCATCACGCACCTGCGTACGGTCGATGGGAGCTTCGATTGCGTGACGCTGATCGAGGTCATCGAGCACCTGCAAGCGGTCGAGATTCGCGATCTGTTTTCAGAGCTGGCACGACTGATTCGGCCCGGTGGCAGGCTTGTCCTCACCACCCCCAATTACACCAGTAGCTGGCCCGTGCTGGAGCTGATCCTAAACCGTCTTTCCGACGTGAGTTATGAGGAACAGCATATTACTCGTTTCACATACTTCAATATGGCGCGACGGCTTGCCGAGCTATATCCGCAATTTGATGCAGAGTTTGAGGTTGATCTCAAGACGACGACGCACTTCATCACGCCGTTTTTGGCCGGGGTCTCTTATGAGTGGGCGCGGAGTCTGTCCCGAATCGTCCCGCACACAAGCTGGCGAATGCCGTTTGGTAACCTGGTGTTGATGGTGCTCACGCGGCGGGGCGCTGGTTCGTAGTTCTGCTGGTCCTTACTTCACCGTCGCTCGCTGTAGTACCGCTTCATCAACTCGCAGCACGCTCACACCATCCCGATCCATGACCACCACGGCACCGGCGTCGCGGAGTGCCTGGTTGCGGGCGCGGATTCGCGGGAACTGTTCCGGATAGATGTTGAGATCAAAGATCTGCCACGTCGCCGAGGAAAATTCTGGCCAACCATAGTACTGATACTGCGCCTTTTCGATCTTCCACAGAGAACAGAACTCGACAAAGGGGCGTCCTGACAAGTGGGCACCAAACCAGTTCTGGACACAGACCGGGGCATCCGGAGGAATCACAGAGACCGCTTCACGCAGTGCCGCATGATGCGGCCAGCGATGGTGTTGTGGATAGTCAAAGCGCTGGATGACAGAGACAATCGCTACCACCCCAATCAACCATCGAGTCAGTCGTGGTCGACGATCGAGAATCCGTGGCGCACCGAAGATCGCGGCCCAAGCAAGCACCGGCATCACGGTGACCAGATAGTGAAAGCCAAAGCCAAACTGTTCCTCTCGCATGGACAGAAAGTGAGCCCCTGCCAAAGGCAGAGCCGCAGCCGCTCGCAGGCCACCAAACAGAGAAGCAAATCCCCAAGAGCCAAAGATGAGCAAGATGGTAAGGGCTTTCGGGAGTGTTAGTGAGGCTCCCAAAGAGCGCAGGGGATGGAAGAGCAGAGAGCGAAACACCTCGCTCACCGAGCCGCCAAGATGCGCATAGCGTCCTAAGTAAAACCATGCGGCACCGGGCTGAGCAGGTGGACGGAAGGCTGGCATAAACACCTTGAGCGCCAGGGCCATCCAGACAG
>CALLYL010000383.1 GCA_937859535.1 uncultured Myxococcales bacterium | reverse complement strand
GTTTCAGACCGGACTATCTGTCTGAAATCTGTCGTCGAGAAATCGAAAATTGTATGTCTCTTCGGGAAGAGCGCGGGAAACGCCCAATTCACCACTTTCTGAAATCTCAATCCATCGATCCATGCCTGATGGCAAGACTATGACGCTTCTGCCAGGCTTCCTGCCACCCTCGCTCCGACCTGCTCCGTTGATGTCGGGCTTAGACACACTTCAATGTGCGATGGAACCACGAAACCAGGATGTGGACACGATCTCGGTAGGGTAGGCACCTCGCGGTGCGCTAGGTAGCGAGTCAGCACTGCTTCGGCTCCTCAAACTGAGGTATACTACGCAGCACACTATGTCCGGCCAGCCTTCTCCGACGAGGCCCTCTGTGCTCTGTCCACATTGCCAGTCGCCCTTGTTGGCGGGCGAAGCGCATCGCTGCCCGGACAAAGATACGATCGTCAATGGCGCGCTTCCGGGAAGCATGAGCGGTTCGAGCTCATCCGCAGACGCGACGATTGAGCAACCGCCCACTGCGGCAGGCACAACGCTGCCGCGAGAACAGCAAGTCGCGATCGCTGCCCAGGGCGATCTCATCGGGATGGTCATTGGTGAACGTTATAAGATCGAAGAGCGGCTATCTGCTGGTGGGATGGGGGTGGTTTACAAGGCTCGACACATTGTGCTCGATAGCCCGGTGGCGGTGAAGGTACTCCTGAAGCCTCAAGATCCCGAAGCACAGAGACGCTTCCTCCAGGCGGCCAAGCTAGCGTCGCTGATCCGCCACCCCAACACAGTCTATATCTCTGATTTCGGACTCCTTCCTGATGGTCGTTCCTATCTGGTGATGGAATTCCTACAGGGACCGACGCTGAGTCGTGTTCTGTCAGGAGGCCGTCTCTCTGTAGCGCGAGCCTGTCAGATCGCCCGCCAAATCGCCGACGGACTCGCCGCCGTCCATCACAAAGGAATCATCCACCGAGATTTGAAGCCCGACAACATCTTCCTGATGCGGGATGGGAAGAAGGAGTTTGTGAAGATTGTTGACTTCGGAATCGCGCTCGCGGCTCCGGAGCAGGGACTTACTGCATCCCTGGGTCTGATTCCTAGCATCTCGGCAGATGTGGGCGCTGAGGTTCCTGCCACTGACTCCGTTCCGGCAGAGTCTACCGGTCGCCAGACTGTTCCCGGTACGATCCTGGGAACTCCGCACTATATCTCGCCAGAGCAAGCAGAGGGCGGTGATGTGGATGCCCGCACCGACGTCTACGCACTCGGTTGCATCCTCTATGAAATGCTCACCGGAGAGGTTCCTTTCGACCATCCAACGAATGTGCTGGCGATCATGGTTCAGCACATTCGCAATCCGGTGATTCCGCCGCGCAAGCGCTGTCCTGATGCGCGAATTCCGGAATCGGTGGAAGCCATCGTGCTGACTGCGATGGCCAAAAAGCGAGACGAACGATTCAGCTCGCTTACGGAGCTATCGCAAGCGCTGGCACATGAACTGGAAGGGCTTCCCCCCGATGAAGTGGACCGTTCGCAGGAACTCTCGGGTTCGGCGTCCTCGATGGCGCAGCGCCTGTCGACCAAGTTGGTCCTAAGACCTCGTCGTTGGCAGTTGTGGTCAGGGCTGGCGTTGGTGATGGTCATCGTGGCAGTCAGCGCTGCGATGGGAATCCGGCAGTGGCGTGCGGCGGAGGTATCGCGTCGTCGTGAGCTATCGGCGCGGGAAATCAAGCTGCTGCGTCAGGAGTCCTTCGCGGTGCTACATGATCACCTGCGACCCCGGAGCGGTAACACTCCTCGAGAGCTTCGGCTGAACGGACTGGTGACCGCTGGACGTACGCACGAAATCGAGCTTCGTCCGCAGATAGAACCACTACTCACGGATTCAGACCCCGAGGTGCAGGCTCTTGCGGCGGATGCGCTGGGGCAGCTTGGGGATCGACAATCGACCTTGGCGCTTGGGAGTCTCCTCAAGCCGGAAACCCCAGCCATCGTACGAGTGGCAGTGGCCGCAGCGCTCGATCAGCTAGACGATGAGCGGGGTCAGCGCGAGCTACTGCAACTGCTCGACGAGCGGGATGAGACGATTCGATTTCGAGCGGCCTACGTACTGACCGCCAAAGGCAATCGCAAAGCGGTGGCAGCGCTGAGTGCGCTTTTGGAACGTAGCCGTGCCCCCGATGATGTCGTGCTGGATGCTCTGACTCGGCTGGCCCAAGTCGGAGAAGAGTCGGCGCGGAGGCAGCTTTTGGCACGACTGAGCACTGCCGAACAACCACAAAAGCGGATTCCCATCGCGTACCGATTGGCGCAGCTTGGTGAGCCTGCGGGACGAGAACTGTTGCGCGAGCTGGCCGGACGACCGGGGCCGCAACAGCTCCTGGCTGCGCGATTGTATGTTGGACCAGAGCATCCAACGCTGACCGAGCAGTTCCGCGAAGTGCTTCGCGATCCCGCAGCCGGAATCAGCTCCCTGATGCTGGCAACCGATGGGATGGCGATGGGAGGGCAGTTGAGTGATATCCCGCTGCTTCGTCCTCGAATAGCGTCCGGTGTGGAAGAGCGTCTGCGCCAAACGGCAGCGGCGGCGATTCTGCGACTATCAACCCTTGATGCCAGCGTGCTATCGGAACAGAGCGTGCACTGGGCCGATAGCGCCGTGCGAGATAGTAGCTGGCTGGTCCGTCAGGAGGGTGCCACAGTCCTCGGTGATGTCGATACCGATGCGGCAAGTCAAACGCTCGCGCAGCTTCTGAAGGACTCCGATGCGAGGGTTAGAAAGAGTGCCACGCGGGCACTGGCCCGGAAGCAGAGTCGGCAGGCGCTGTTGGCGCTGCGGGAGGTTCTTTACGATGGTGATGCCGGGGTGCGGAAAGAGGCCGTCAAAGGAATCCTGAGCGTCGCCAAGTCGCTGATCTCGAAGGGAGAGGCGCGGATTCTCCCCGATGTGCAGGCCTGGCTACAGGACGTTGTGACCAAGGGGACTGCGCTGGATCAGGCGCTGGCGCGGAGTGGTCTGCTGCGGCTTGGTGATGACAGCCAGCGGGCTGAGTTACTGGCCCTTCAGAAATCTCCTGACTCCGAGCTGCGACGACTGTTTGTAGAACAGAGTGATCCCAAGGCTGGCGGGGGCCTAGCGCTCCTGTCATTGCTGGGGGATACCGATCCATCGGTGCGGTTGACGGCAGCGCGGCGCTTGGCGGAGCAAGCAGACAAGCGCGCAGTTCCGGTCCTCCGTACCGTGCTGGCGAGCGGAGGAGTGGCGGCGGTGGAATCGTACGGTTTGCTGCGACGGTTGGGTGAGCAGGCAGAGCCGCCTCGGGATCTTGATACCCTTCTACATGGTCTGGATGTCAATCAGCGGATGCAGACTGTGGAAGCCCTCGGGAAGCTGCCGGTGGAACTGGCAGTACCGCTGCTGTTCGATGCCGCGCGTGATGCAGAGAGATTGGTGCGCAGATTGGTTGGCGAGGTCGCCGCCGATCTTCCAGAGACTCCGCAAGGCCCTCCGGGGCTTGGCGTGCTGCGGGTTCTGCAGCAAGACAGCGATGCTGTGGTTCGCTTCCGTGCCGCTGCACTGCTGGCGCGGTTTGGTGATCTTGGTAAATACCGCAAGGCAAGCAGCGGTGTCTCTGCCGAACGGTCCGGTGTTCAGCAGCTACTGCGGGCACCGGTCGCCAACCAACCCAGCGTTCCGGAACCTGCGGTGCCTCCTTCCGCAGCACCGATCCTCGAACACAACGGTGCGGTATCTGAGGTCAGTGATGATCGCGAGTTGGCTGTCATTCAGGAACTGGCGCGCAGTGGTCTGGCCGCGTTTGCCTCCAAGGACTATTCGCGTGCGCTCAAGCTGCTCAGCAAGGCAGAACGACAGTGTGAAAAGAAGAAGAAGCTGGCTGCGGCGTGTACGACCCTGTCTTTTGAGATGATGGTCCGTGTCGCGCAAATCTATGAGAAGCAGGACCAGCTACCGGAGGCGATGGCCGAGTATGAAAAGGCGATGCGTCTTTCCGGCATCAGCAGTGCGCGACCCCAGATCAAAGCAGAGGCCGAAAGTGGTCAAGCGCGGCTACGCACACAGCTTGGCCGGGTGACCCTTCCCAAGCTCGTGGGGGGACGCTGCCGAGAGGTCACGGACTGGATGCTCCCCGGCACCAACGTCGTCACGGTGAACGGTGTCCAGACCTTTGTGAAGGTACGACCTGGTGAGATCCAAAACCTAGGAACCTGCCCATGATTCGACAGGCCAGGAAGAGGAACGTTCAATGACACGAATATGTGGCAGCGCGAACAACTGCGACCGTCGGGTGAGATCCATCTGGTTTGGCGCGGCGCTGGTTTTACTGGTGACGGTCCTTCCGTGTGTTAGCTGGGGGCGCAAGTCGGGACACTCTGTCAAGGAAGGTAATGCCCCGCGTGGTTTGATGGAGCAGGCGAGTTCACTTCGTCAGCGTGGGACGTCCGCGATTGCGAGCAAGGACTTTGTGACCGCCTACGAGCTGCTGGCTCAGTCGTTTCGGCTGGCCCCGGAGGCGCAAACGCTCTATCAGCTAGGTCGGCTGGCTTGGCAGAGTGGTCGTACGGTCTCAGCGCAAGATCTGATGCGGCGCTATCTCGCGGACCCATCGAGTGGAAGTGATCCGGCGGCGAGAAGAGATGCCGAACAGATCCTCGAACAACCACGTCCCGCCAGCGGTGAGGTGACGATCTTCGGCGAGCGCGGTGCCTTGGTTTTGGTCGATGAGCGCGTGGTCGGGATGCTACCGCTGCCCCTCCCGATCCTCCTGGCAAGCGGCGATCACCGGGTGACGATCGAAGCAGCGGACAAACGGAGCGAAGGGCCGGTCAAGGTTCTTCCCGGTCGACTGTCCGAGCTGCGCTTCAACTCCGCGACAAACTCTGTGGTGTCACGGGTCATCCCGGCTGTGGTATGGCTGCCGACCTGGCAAGGAGTTCCTTCGGCAGCGCAGCGTCTGCTTCAGCAGACCATCGAACAGGGGGTCCAGCGGCAGAAGCTGTCTGCGGTTCCCAAGGGAATCGCGCTGGCGCAAGCACCGAGGCTCGCCGACTGTCTGGAACAGCTCGATTGCCTCGACAAGCTGGCTGCTGTCAATGAGGCGGACTATGTCCTCGTTTCGAACGTGGAAGCGACCGGAGATCTGATGCAAGGGGACTGGACGCTGCGCTTGTCCCTCGTCGATGCCACCACGGGTGATTACGCCGGGCAGCTCACCCAAAGCTGTAGCCGCTGTACGACCGACAAAGCCGGTACGATGCTCGATGAGACGCTGAGTCGATTGTTCAAAGAGGGAACTGCACGGCCGCGTGGCTCCCTAGAAGTGCTTTCGTCCCCAGCGGGTGCTGATGTCCTGCTGACGGAACGGAAGCTTGGCCAGACTCCCTATCAGCGCGCTGCGTTTGTCGGCAGCTACCCGGTGGTTGTCAAGCAGTCGGGCTACAAGCTCCACTCCGAAACCATCACGGTCACGGAGGGGAAGAAGGCGGTGCTGAAGGCCGAGCTGCTCCGCGAAGGCGAGTCAGGCCGTGCGCCGCCGCCTCCTCCTCCATTGATTGTGGCCACCCCTCCGGGGGGAGCATCACCAGTGACGGATCGTGAACCCCGTCCGCTGTGGCGAATCGCGCTGGGCGCTTCCGCGATCGGAGTGGGAGTTCTTATCGGTGGCTTCGGGGTCTCTGGTTTGATCCAGGACGGCAAATGTGCCGACCCGCTGTGCCAGACCTACTTCGACACCCGGAACAAAGGGGTCGGACTGCTTGCGGCTGGCGGTGTGCTTGCGATCGGCGGTTCCGTGCTGTTGGCTCTGCCCGGAACTCGTCGTCAAAGGACCGCGTTCCATCTCACAGAAGACCGCTCTGTTCTTCGATTCGGGAGCACATCGACATCCCAGTAGACCCATGACCAAGGAGTCACTTGTATGCGTTCATTTCTTATTTGGAGCTTATTCCTCTGCTGCGGCTGTGACTGGATCTGGAATGGCTCGGTCGTAAACTGTAGCGTCCGTGATTTCAAGTGCCCAGACGGTTACACACCGCCGGGCGTGGACTTGGCGGTTCCAACGACTGATGACGGAGGAACGGTCGGAGGAGCGCTCGATTACACCAGCATCTATGTGATGACCGACTCTAACCGCACGACACTGGTTGGTACCGGTGCTGGCGATGTTCGCACGTTCCTGAATGATGGCAGTGCTCGGCCAAGCTACTCCTCAACGGAAACGGTGCTGGCAGGCAAGCCGATTGTCGGTATCTGGGGCGGTCGAATCATGAACATGATGGGACAGTCACATGATGTCTCGATCATCGTGCCGCAGGACAAACAGATTCTGGTCACAGTCGATGGTCAAAAGCGTCCACAGGTCACCAGTGCGACCATGCACGGTCTGTGGGTCGGAGCCTGGACCAACCCGAGTCCTGGTCTGTATATGGGCGAAAAGCTCATTGCGTACGCAGTGGGTGACAGCGGACTGATGGTGACGGGCCAGATCGACCAGACTGGCAGCGTCACCTGGGTGTCGGAAACACTGATGGGCAGTCCGAACCTGCGTGCCGTTGCGGGCAAGCGCTTCATCACCACCAACGATGTGAACGGCTGCAAACAAATCGGCCAAGATATGGGCACGATTGGTTCGCCCTGTCCCGATGGCATCGCATGGGCAGTGGGTGACAACGCCGCCATTTTCCAATACGACGGAGCCTGGAAGTCGCTCTCTGCCTTCACCAATCGTCCAAAGTCCTCGCAGCTACTGGCGGTCGCCGCAGAGCCCACTCAAGCCTATGCATGGGTCGGAGGTATCGGTGGCAGCTATGCCGAACGCGCTCCATCAGGAGCACAAAACTGGGTTGGCAAGACTCCGTGGAACACGCAGAACATCCGTGCCATGTGTTCCTTCAGTGCCAACGATGTCTTTGCCGCAGGGGATGGCGGAGCGGTGTTCCGATACGGCTACGATATGGACATCAACGGCTATGGATGGAAGCAAGAATCCATCGCGACGGCTGGTCCGAACCTAAGTCAGGTCAGTTTCCTCGCCATCAACTGCTCCGGAACAGTAAACGCAGATGCCCGAGTCAGCATCGTGGGCAGCAACCACACCTTCATCGTGGGTCAACAACAAGCCGGTAACTGGGTCTGGAGTTCCGCCAACGACGCACTGTAGTGGTCCGTCTTCAATCCCCACCCAAAGGAGCGCGGATCCGCCTTGCGTGGTTTGGACCTAATCCTCCGCCATCCAGAACCACAGACTCTTAACGCATTGGGGATAGATCCGGTATAATGGGTGCTTCTTTATCTATGATGGGTTGGTGAGGAAATCATGACAGCGATCAGGACGACGTCTGCGGTAACGTCGCAACAGACACAGCTTCGACAGACCGCTCAAGGTGATGTTGCGCCGGACTTTGCGCCCGCGCAGATCGAGCAGTTTGTGGTTGGTCAAGCAGTGGGGGCGAAGAACGACTCCCGTCAAGCCACTCTGCGAGACATTCTTTCGGGAATGACTCCTGATGAGGCCCTGGCCGCGACCAGGACGATTGCGCGGCAGTTGCGGCAAGAGAAAGCGGCACAGTCGGCCAATCCCGATGAGGAGCTGAGCCCGGACTGGCGCGATGGGGGGTATCCGTATCTGCACCTGATGCAGCGGCGCAATTATGAGGAGCAGAAGTACCAGCTTCAGGTCGAGTTGCTCAAGCTGCAAGCGTGGGTAAAGGAGACCGGACAGAAAGTGGTCGTCCTGTTTGAAGGACGCGATGCGGCGGGGAAGGGGGGCACCATCAAGCGCTTTATGGAACACCTCAATCCTCGTGGAGCCCGCGTTGTGGCGCTGGAAAAGCCCACTGATTTTGAGCGTGGCCAGTGGTATTTCCAGCGCTACGTAAGTCATCTCCCCACAAACGGCGAGATCGTGATGTTCGATCGCTCTTGGTACAACCGCGCAGGCGTCGAACGGGTGATGGGATTCTGCTCTGATCAGGAATACATCGAGTTTATGCGTCAGGTGCCGGAATTTGAACGGATGTTGGTTCGAAACGGAACACACCTTATCAAGTTCTGGTTCTCGGTCAGCAGAGAGGAACAGCGCCGCCGATTCAAGGAACGCAAAGTTCATCCGCTCAAGCAGTGGAAGCTGTCGCCGATAGATATGGCATCGCTCGATAAGTGGGAGGACTACACCAAGGCCAAGGAGGCGATGTTCTTTCATACCGACGCTGCGGATGGACCTTGGACGGTGATAAAGTCTGACTGTAAGAAGCGG
>CALLYL010000382.1 GCA_937859535.1 uncultured Myxococcales bacterium | reverse complement strand
GATAAGAAGCGTCAAAGTAGCACTTGGGAGTGGGGTTCTTAAAGTACATATCCGCTGAGCAGGGCACAAAGAGGTTATTGACCGGCATGCCAGTAACGGTCTGACAGAACTTATTGGTCCCATTGCAGTCTGCGTTCATCAGACACGCGGTGCAGACGTTGAGGTGCTTATCTGCGGCGTCCACATAACACTTCGGAGTGTTTATGTTCGTACAGTCGGCATTCGCCAAGCACGCTGCGCAAGCATTCTTATTGGCATCCGCAGCATCGACATAACACTTGGGACTCGGTGCCTTACAGTTCGCGTTCGCGGTGCACTCCACACAGAAGTTCTTGGTGTCGTCCATCCCCGGATCTTTGAAGCAAGCGGGCTTCGGAGCGGAGCAGTTTACGTCCACCAAACATGTGAGACACATGTTCTTGCTGGGATCCATGTTGTCGATCTTGCAGGTGGGGGTCATCACCGGGCAGTCGAGCGTCCCCACGCAAGGCACACACTGATTCTTGGTCGTGTCGGCAGCGTTGAGGTAGCAAGCAGGCTTGCCCGCAACCCCCGTACAGTCCGCACCGCTCTGGCAAGCGATGCACTGGTTGTTTCCAAGATCGCAGATCGGCTTGCCCATGACGTTCATGCAGTCGGCCCCACTCAGGCACGGGACGCACTTGTTCTTGCTCGCATCCGTCATGTCCTTGAGACACTTCGGGCTCGCCATCGGACAGTCCGTATCAGCTAGACACGGCACGCACTTGTTCTTGGTGGTATCGCAGATCGGCCGGTTCGTGAGCGTCTTGCAATCGTTCGTGCTCAAGCACTCGACACAGACATTGAGCGTCGAGTCCGGATCGGTCTTGCACTGCGCCGGGCTCATGTTCTTACAGTCCGCAGCGATCAGACACGGAACACACTTGTTGATGGCGGTGTCGCAGGTGGTCTTGCCGGGAGTGGTGCAGTGACTGTTCTGGGTGCACTCCACACACATGTTCTTGCTGCTGTCCGCTGGATCGACTTTGCAGCCGGGTGCCGTTGGTAGCAGACAGTCCATGTTGGTCAAGCAGGTCGCGCACTTCCCAGTGGCGGTATCGCACGCCGGACGACCCGGGAAGGCCGTGCAGAAGCTGTTATCGGTACACTCCACGCAGCGATTCTGACCAGGACTGCAAGCGCGAGTCGTGGTGCCCGCGCCCAGAATGCGCACGCAGTCCGACCCGCTCAGACATTGCACACAACCACTGTTCGACTTGCACAAAGACTTGGTCTGACTGGCGGGATCGCAAGCGACCTCGTTATTGCACATGCACTGTCCACCACCACAGCGATCCGCCGTGCTGTTGCTGCAAGCGTTGGAACAGCCACCGCAGTGGTTAAAGTCGGTCTGCGGATCGATACACATCCTGAGCATCGGACAGCAGCTTCCCTTTCCGCTGTCCGCACCGGTTCCACACTGCTCAAAGCCATCGTTGCCCGGTGTCATGTTGACGTTGCCGCTCACGCACTTGTTGTCGAGGCTGTCGCACAGCTCCGGAGCGCCATCACGAGCCTGCATACTAGGCGGAGGAATCGCCGGCCAGACGTTGCGATTGTTGTCATCGCAGTCGTCGCAGTACAGCAGGTTGGTATTGAACGCGGCAGGGTTATCGGTGTCCTTACAGCCCGCGCAGGACATGTACTTGTCCCCATCGAGATCGCTCTCGTTGGGAGGAAGGGCTCCGCTACAGTCGTCATCAAAGCCGTTGCATATCTCTGCAATCGGATCGGTCTGATCCTTACAAACCAAATAGCGATCCTTGGAGGGGAATCCGGGGACACTCAGCGCATAGAAAGGATTGTCCTTGCCACGCACACAGCCGACCACCGTGCCGGCCTTGCAACGGGTGCCATTCACCGTCACACCACACGATCGACCCTTTTCCGCCAAGAAGCTTCCTGCGGGGTCATCCAAGCTGCCATTGCAGTCATCATCCACCGGGTTTGTGGCGTCGCAGGTTTGTGGCTTCGGCTGATTGGCTCCAAAGCAGCGAGCCGTGAACAGCGCGCTATTGTCCTGCGCAGGGCACCCCGCAAACGCCTTGGGATCGACCGAGGAAGACGGAAGCGTCGAGGTACAGACGCAGCGACCACTGAAGAATCCACTGATGTCCTTCTGTCCGCACAGTCCGACCGTGGAATCCGCACACGAGGTCGTTCGCTTCGACAAATCCGTCCCAGTCTGTACCAAGCGGCCCCCTAACGAGTCGGGGTTTAGCTCATCGATCAGACCATCGCAGTCATCATCCTTGCCATTACACATCTCGACTGCGAACGGGTGGACATCCAGGTTTGCATCATCGCAGTCCGTTGCGGAGTCGTAGCCATCCTTGTCACGATCGAAGCTACAGACATCCATCATGCCATCGCAGTTGTGATCCTTGCCGTCGCAGGCGATCGGCGCACCGGGAAAGCTGGTCGGGTCCGCATCATTGCAGTCAAAGGGCTTGCCAGCCACCAGACAGCCAGCGGTGTTCTTGGGGAATCCGTCTCCGTCCGCATCACACGCCACCGTAGGACAGCCACTGCGCGCCAGCATGGGATCTTCACAGCTTGTGTTCTGCACCGCACCTATGGAATCAGTGTTTCGACACAGTCCGCGCATTGCGGACAGGACATTGAATCCCTTCGAGGTCGCATCGAGCATTCCGTACTTGGTCGCGCTCCCAAGCGTGGTTGCAGAGCCCGGAAACACCCCTCGATCGTTGTCATCGCAGTCGAGCGGGCGTCCAGACATCTTGTAGTTGGTGGTCGGGCAAGTCTGTCCCGCCAGCACCTCTGAACGTTGAAAGCCATCGCCATCGAGATCACAGGGGACACAGCCCGCAGACGGACGACCATCGCAGGCCCAGTCCTTGATCACACCATCGGGCGGATCGCAGAGCTTCTGCGCATTGGGATGCACCCGCGCATCGGAATCATCACAGTCACGCAGCTTCACATCGGGATTGTTCGGAGAGTAGCCGTCGCAGTCTTCGTCGGTAAAGCAGTCTACACTCAGCCCGGTGCAGTCAAAGTCAAAGGTGGTATCGCAGCGCTTCGGCTGACACAAAGCCTGATCCGCCCGCTTCTTGTGATTGGTTGCGCAACTGGTGACATCGCTACACTCACAACAGTTCCGTGGTCGAGGATTGCCGTGATAGCGATTCTTATCGGTGTCATCGCAGTCACTTCCTTCGGGATCGCCGTCCGCATCTTTGTCTTCACAAGCCCTTGGCTCGCCAGCACAGGTGACATCAAACAGAGCCAGTGGTGGCAGACTGGTGGCACTCGGCGGGTGAGCAGGACGCAGCTTGACGTTGCAAGATGGACTTGCCAGGGGATGGATGTCAAAGCTGCGGAGTCGCACTGGTTCCAGGTCTCCCGGGGGAGGATCTCCATCGACACAGTCCAACACCTCTGGCTGATCCTGATATAGGGAAGCGGCTTCGGCATTCTGCGCGGTCCAGGTCAGTGCATCCGGAAAGTGATCCCCATCGACATCGAACTCAGAGGCCACCGGTAGCAGTTTGGCTTCGACTTCCTGGTAGGCACCGATGTCTAAGATTCGGGCGAAGAAGTACTGCGGCTCGGGATTCCCCTTCTGCGGCAGCGATTCTACGTTGGGCACATTGGCGGCCAGGACTTGCAGCAAGAAGCGACCATGCTGCGAGAAGGGAAGCGCGACTTTGAGCGGATCGCTGGCCAGCAATCGCTTGTCGCTCACATTCTGAATGCCTGACAGGAACACCACCTTGCGGGTAGCACGGTCCTGGATCTTGACGATGTAGCTCTGGAGTCGAACTCCCTCCGGAGCGCGGATCACCACCATCACACCATCAGGCACACTACACGATGCCAAAAACAGCACGAGAAGTGCCCCAAGGAAGTGGCAAAGTCCCTTCTGATTGCGCTTCCAGTTCATCGGTCCCCCCTACGTAAGCGAAGCAATTTCTATCGAGGCACTACGAAAAGACGACAAAAAACGAAATCCCAAACCCGCACAGTGCTACTTAGATGACGAACGGCGTGACACCTTTCCAACTGCCATAAGCGGGTTGGTGGTCCGCTCCGCTGACGGTAGCGCGACACTGCGCAGCCTGCGTAGCTCGGTGAGCAGAATCTGCTGCTCTACCTGGGCCAAGCTACTCTCTCGGGAGCGCTGCGCCCGCATCTCGATCAGCTCAGCCAACAGCGGGGCCAGTGCCGTTGCCAGCCCACGCTCCAGCGTCTCTGCATTGACTGGCTTTTCGATTCCTTTGACCGGCAACAGAGTGGCACTGATGCCTCTGGCCAGCGGCACCAGCGTTGCCTCAATCCGCGATAGCATGGTCTCTGTCTGGTTGACCCTGGTGGCCAATCCCTGAATCTGAGTCATCAAGCGATCGACATCGTGCGCAAGACCTGAAACGTTGCGCACGGTCTGAGATTGCGACTTCGATATTTCTTGAGAGAGCCGCTCTTGGCCTTCCGCTAGCAACTGATGCAGCTCGCTGATCTTGCGACCGACTGCGGCGACATCGACGGTACCAACAACAGCCTCCGTTCCCACCACAGCAGCAGGAGAGACTCCAGCGACCATAGGCTCTAGTGGCACAGAGCCGCTGACAGCCGCCGCGTTCCTCCCTTCGGGAAGCGGAATCCCAACCACCGAAGTCGAAGCAGCAGAGTCCGCTGGTCCGGACTCCTTCACCGCTGGAATTGGCGATTCTGGCTGCGGAATCGCTGCTTCCTCTGTATCCGCAACTGGGGCCCGTTCGATGGGAGACAGATCCGCACCCACCAAAATGCGCTGGCTCCGTGATGAGCTTGCCACACGACGAGTGGCAGCGGTCCGGCTGGTAGTCGCTCGTCGACGGGTAGTGACAACCGCAGCAGACTCTACGGGTGGCTCGGTCGGCGTTACGGCTGGTGTCTTGCGAACCCGGGTGGCCATCGTTACTCCTAAGGGGTCATCACCGTGGGAACGCCCGGTGGCAAAATCTCAATCACCCCCGCCCACAGACACATCAGCTTCGCTGAGTTATTCAGAATCGGCATATTGCCCAGCAGCACGGTAGGAGCCCCGACAATCCATGGTGCTGGTGTGTTCGGAATGCACGGCATCGGAGTCAGCACGCCGAGCGCGGCAGCCGTGGCAGCGGCCACCATGGGATTGGCCATCGACTGGCACATTCCAAACGGTAGGATGTTTACCATGGGCTTATTGTCCATGATGTTGGCAACCGGCACCGGTGACATCACACGATTGACCGGCAACACCATCAGCGAGCCAGGAGCCAGCCCAAAGGAACACTTTAGCATTGCGCCCATACAGACTGCGTTTGGCATTATTTGCCTCTCGGTGTAGAGGGTTCTGTCATCGGCAAAGTACCAATATTCGGAGGCTCTAAGATCAGTCCCTTGCGGGGTGGAGGAGGTGGCGGAGGGGCCTTCTTTCCCGATTTGGCCGTCAACGCTGGAGCTTTTTCCGCTGTCGCAACGGGCGGTGCCTTTTCCGCTGCCGCTGCCGCTGCCGCTAGCTCCGGCTTGGCAATCGGAGACTCTGGAACCTGGGGTACCTGCGGTACTTCAGGGGCTTGAGGAAGC
>CALLYL010000381.1 GCA_937859535.1 uncultured Myxococcales bacterium | reverse complement strand
GCCGTATAGTTTGACGATTCCTTCATGGACCGGCACCGTCGCGACCTGGCCACTCGGCAGCGTCAGCTCGGCCTGTCGCATCTGGGCCAGTTGCGAGTCCGGTGTGCGGCTGTCCGCTCGGCCTCGTCCCCCGCGCAAGGGAATCACCAGGGTCGTGCCGGTCCGGAAGCTGCCGAGATCCTCATCGACATCGCCCGCAAACCAGTCGATCGCGTTCATCAGCAGCACCGGAAAGGCCACCCGCAGCGGGAGGTCGCTTTGCCGGACATCGAACCCGAGTGCCACGCTCCGCCGCATTCCCGATGGTCCTGGTTGTTCACGGGCCACCACGATCGGGTCTTTGAGCATCTGCGCCAGCGCCCGGTCAAATGGTCCCAAACGGAACACCGAGGCGCGACTCATGTTGATGTCGGCCAGCGAAACCCAACGCAGCACGGGATGTTGTTCATCGAGATCCGACAGATACGGCGAGGCAATGGACTTGGCGATCGGAAACGGACTCTCCGCACCCTGGGGATCGAGGTAGATCGCGTGGGCATCGGGCGGCTGCGGCGGCGTCCAGGCATCAAACAGAACGGCGTCATAACGAGCCGCCTGTTCATCGGAATACGCGGTCGGTGCCACCTTATCGATTTGCAGGTGGTTTTCTTCCCCAGCACTCGCGGCGAGCAGTGCTCCCTCTAAAAACAGGTTGCCTCGCGTTACCATCAGCAGCCGCACCCGCTTGCGCTCCGGCAGCACCGCATAGGCGTGATTGTCGAGCGGCAGCAGGTCCACTTCCCCGTCCGCCAGCCGAAGCACCGCTTCCAGGTGCGTGCCCGCTCCCGACAGGCTTGGATACAGCTTCCGCGTCTGCTCGCCCGGCACCAGGTCGAGCTGCTGCACATCGACCAGCTCGCCTTCTTGACGAAGCTCCAGCGTCGCCTTCTTCGCCGTCTTCGGACCACTCGGGGACGGAAAGTACGCGAGCTGAAGCAGCACTTCGTAGCTTAAGCGGTTGCGCCGATAGCGCCTGACCGCAAACGAGGTAATCGCCGCATTGCCATCGCTGGGCCGAAGCAGCGCTTGCTTGGGCAGTGGCACAAAGCGGACCTCGATTCCGGTAGGCTTTTTTTGCAGCGCCGAGTCCTCGAAGCCACCATCGGAAAACAGAATGACCTGGGGACGTGGTCGACCTTGCAGCAGCGCTTGGGCGAGCCATAGGCCGGCGGGCAAGTCAGCGGCGCTATCGCGGGCGCGCACCTGGCCAAGCTGCGCCAGGATCTCGCGCTCGTCATCGGAAAATCCACCAAGCGGTGCCGGTCGACCATCGAGCTGCACCACCACCGCCAGATCATCGCCATGCAGACCGCGCACCAGGTCTTCGGCAGCGGCCCTCGCCAGATCGAGTCGGGTCTTGCCCGGCAGCGCCGGAATCGTGGCCTGCATCGACGCCGAGGCATCGATGAGCAGCACCATCGAGCGACCCTCTGCGGACCGACCGAGCCGTGGATCCCCAAGTGCCAGCGTCAGCAGGGCCAGCACCAGCAGTTGCAGCAGCAGCGACAGCAACCGCAGCAACTTTTGCCACAGGCTCATCGCCTCGCTCTGCCCGAGCACCTTTTGCCACAGCGGCGAAAACGGAACTTCCAGGCGGCGTCGCCTCTGCCGCAGCACGTACAGCAGCGTCAGCACCGCCGTCCCCGCTGCGGCGATGGGGAAGAGCTGTCCCCAGGGCATGCCGAGCAGCGTAAGCGGTGTCATCGGATAAATCCCCCCTGACGGAGCGCGTGCAAGGTCAGCTCGTCAAACGGGACGCTCGTCTCGGCGCGGATGTAGCTGATGCTGCGGCTCTTGCAGAACGCGGCCAGCGTCTCGCAGTAGGCCGAGTGCTCGCGCTTGTAGGCGTCGATCAGCGACTGCGACAGCGTCACTTCCCGCAGCTCACCGGTCTCCATGTCGACGATCTCGATGTCACCGCGCACCGATGGATTGACCTCGAGCGGATCGATCACCTGAATCGCGGCGGGCTCAAAGCGGTGGTAGCGCAGCAGGTTCAGCCCTTCGTCGTAGCCGTTGTGATCGTAGAAGTCCGAGATCACGATCGCGATGCCGCGTCGCTTGATCCGCTGCACAAACTCGCCAATCGAGGTGCGCAGGTCGGTGTTTCCCTCTGGAGTCAGGCCCGCCAAAAAGTCGAAGACTTTGAAGATTTGTCCCTTGCCGCGTGACGCCGGAAGCTCCGCAGTCAGTCGCTGGCCCAGGCCGTAGATGGCCACGCGATCCAGGTTGGCCAGTCCGACGTACGCCAGGGCTGCCGTGACCTGCGCGGCATAGCCGAGCTTGGCGATGCGACCCTCACTGCTGCGTCGGAGCAGCGGCACATCCGGTCGCCCCCCCAGTCGCATCGACGCCGAGCGATCGATCAGCAGATAAATGTGCAGGTCTTCTTCCTGCTCGAACAGCCGCAACAGCAGCCGGTCCATGCGCCCGTACACCGACCAGTCGAGGTAGCGCAGATCGTCGCCCGCCGTATAGTCGCGATGGTCCGCAAACTCGATTCCAGATCCCTGGCCACGCGACCGCCGCTCGGCGCGACTTTTGCCCGCAAAGACCTTCTTGGCGACGACATGCAGGTACTCAAGCTGCTTGAGAAACTGCTGATCGAAGCCCGCCTGCGCCGCCTGCGTCGATGCTGCCGTTTGATCCACGGTGGCCTAGGACCGGGCTGTGCCGGGAAGCGTCTCGGGGGTACGGGCGATGATGGCGCTGACGATGTCGTCGGTCGAGACCCCTTCGGCCTGGCCTTCAAAGTTCAGGATCAGCCGGTGCCGGAGCGCCGGACGGGCCACCTTCACCACATCCGCACACGACACCGCAAACCGGCCATCGAGCAGCGCCAGCACCTTGGCCCCGAGCAGCAGCGCCTGCGCCCCTCGTGGCGACGCCCCGTAGCGGACGAAGCGTTTTACCAGGTCGTTGCGATCGACCTTCTCGCCTTTGCCGAGCACCTTGGCGGCCTTCTCGGCATCGGGATGTGTGCCGACCAGGATTCGCACCGCGAAGTCCTGCACCGACCGCGCCACCGGCACCTGCCGCACCAAGCTGCGCAGCTCAAGCAGGTTCGCCCCGCCGAGCACCTTCTGCGCATGCACGTTGCTCTTGGTCGTCGTCCGATCGAGGATCGTATGCAGCGCTGCACTCGATGGAAACTCCACCCGCAGCTTGAAAAAGAAGCGATCGAGCTGCGCTTCCGGCAGCGGATACGTACCTTCCATTTCGAGCGGGTTCTGCGTCGCCAGCACAAAGAACGGCTGCGGCAGCTCGTAGGTCGTCTTCGACACCGTGACCGTCTGCTCCTGCATGGTTTCCAGCAGCGCCGACTGCGTCTTGGGGGTCGCCCGGTTGATCTCGTCGGCCAGCACGATGTGCGCAAAGATCGGACCGCGCTGAAACTCGAAGCGCCGTCGCCCGCTCTCTTCCTCGATAAGGACGTTGGTGCCGAGGATGTCCGCAGGCATCAGGTCGGGCGTAAACTGCACCCGCGAAAAGGTCAGGTCGATGGCCTCGGCCAGCGTCCGCACCAGCATCGTCTTGCCCAGCCCCGGCACGCCTTCGAGCAGCACATGGCCGCCCGAAAGCAGCGCAATCACCACCCCTTCGACAATCTCTTCGTGACCGACGATGACACGGGCGATCTCATCGCGGAGTCGCCGCACGTCGCTGCGAAAGCTCTCGATCTGCTGCGCCGCTTGCTGAGCCGTCGCTGTTTCTGACACTTGAGTCACTTTCCACCTTCTCGCATCGCGAGTTCTGCCAATTCTATCCGAGTCTTCGCCGCACGGGCACCCGAGCCGCCGCTTCATCGTCAGGAAAAAACCGCGAAGGGAACCTGAGCCTCCAACGTTGGATCACCAACCGTCGTGACATCCAGGTGAATGGCCCAAAGTTGGATGACCAACCGACCTTGGATCCAGGTGGGCGGCCTGGAGTTGGATGATCGACCGTCTTTGATCCGGGTTGTGGGCCTGGAGTTGGATGCCCGACCGTCTTTGATCCGGGTTGTGGGCCTGGAGTTGGATCACCGACCGTCTTGGATCCAGGTGGGCGGCCTGGAGTTGGATCACCAACCGTCTTGTCAGCCCGTTTACTGGCCGCTCGGGGCGGGGGTGGGCTCGATCGGGCTTGCTGGGCTTGGGGCTTCGGGGCTTGGGCGCTTGCTGCTGGTCAGCTCGCGGTGGTTGTCGATCGGGCGCAGCGCCTCTTTGGCCGGGGCGATGGTCGAGGGATCTTCATCGTCGACCGTGCTCGCCACCGAGGTTGCATACTCGACGATGGTTCGCTGAATCGCTCGGACGTGCTCGATCAGGTTTTTCGCAGGTCCAGTCTCTTTCAGCCGCCGAGCGACCATCGCTTGATAGCGCGGGTGGACGGTCCGGATCTCTTGCAGCAGCTCCGGCCCCACCACCGCATCGAGCGACTTGGCCAGCCCCTCGCTGTCGATCCGCTTCAGCATGGTGTCCATCATCACGTACTGCTCGCCATACGACAGCCGCAGAAACAGTAAGCCTTCGGGGAAGATCGTGGCCAGCAGCTTCCGCGCCTTCCCGGCTCGCTCGTACTTGTCCGGCAGGCGGCTCAGCGCATCGAGCAGATCGCGCAGCGCGCCCCACGCCAGGTCCGCCGCGCCATCGACCTCGCGGGAGGTCTCGTCGAGCGGGGTGCCCAGCTCGCGCTGCCTTTCGGTCAGTGCGGCTTGCGCCAGATCCGTCACCCGACCGAGCTTCTGCGCAGACTTTTTGACATGCGCGGGCATGCTCTTCGGCATCACCGAGAGCAGCGTCCGCGCCAGCAAGATACCCGACTCGATGGTCACAACCGGCGCAGTCCGTAGATAAACAAGTAGATCAAATGGGGTTTCAGCCATGCCGGCGCTTTTAGCCTAGGCCCACCACCCACGCCAGTGGTTTTGCTAGCGGTAGTCGGTCAGGTTTTTGCGGGCGATGTTGCGCTTGGGGTCGTAGCTGGACTGGCACTCGGCGCACAGCGTGACATAGGGGCGTAGCGACAGCCGCCGTTCGTCGATCTCTTCTTCGCACTCTTCGCACAGACCGACCAGGTCCGGCTCGCGCTCGAGGCGAGCCAGCGCCCGATCAATCTGGGCGAGCAGCTCGCTTTGGCGGCGGTTTTGCTGCGAGGCGAGCGTCTGCATCATTTCTGACAGCGCTTGCTCGTCCTCATCACTCACGCCGATCGTGGTCGAGTCCTTGCGGTTCGGCTCGATCTTCTGCGGTCCCTGCGAAACGACCTCATCGCGCAGCTTCTTGAGCTGGGCCGACAGGGAAGCGACGCTAATGCGAGCCATGGCTACTTCTTCTTCGCGCTCTTCGACAGCAGATCACCCAGGGTGCCAAAGCCGACCCGGCCCCCTTGCTGCTGGCTCGCGGCCGCCGGTGCTTCGCCGCCCTCGACATCATCCATCGAAGCGCGACCGAGCGACAGCCGCCGTTTTTCGGCATCGACCTGCTGGATCACGACGTCGATCTTGGCACCGTTCTGCACGGCCTCCCGGGCGTGATGCAGTCGCCTGCCGCCGCCCAGCTCGCTGATGTGAATCAGTCCTTCGATGCCCGGCTCTAGCTCGACGATGGCACCGAATGCCTCGGTGCGGAGCACGGTCGCCGGGAAGCGCGTTCCGATCGGATAGCGCTCGCTGATGTCGCTCCATGGATCTTTTTCCAGCGACTTGAGCGATAGCGAAATCCGCTCGCGACGCTTGGGATCCTGGCTCGGCTCGATCTTGAGCACCAGCACTTCGATCTCTTGGCCGACCGCCAGCACATCCTTGGGCATCCGGGCGCGCTGGAACGACAGCTCGCTCACGTGAAGCATGCCCTCGATGCCGCCGATGTCGACGAACGCGCCGTAGTCCTTGAGCGCCGTCACACGGCCCCGAACCACCACGCCCGGAGCGAGCTTTTTGCGAAGCTCCTCAGCCTGGGCCTGGGCCGCTTCTTCCAGGATCGCCCGCCGCGACACCACGACGTTGAGGTTGCGACCGTTTTCCTCGAAGCGGGTGATGCGGAAGCTGAGCTTCTGGCCGACATATGGAGTGGCGTCTTCGGTGTGGCGAAGGTCAAGCTGCGAGATCGGACAGAAGCCACGCGATCCAGCAACCTGCACTTCGACGCCGCCTTTGACGACAGCGGAGACGGTTCCCTCGAACGGGATGCCCAGCTCGAACGCCTGGCGCAGCTCTTCGCGGGAATCCGGGCCGCGACCCAGGGTCTTGCGAAGCACCACACCACCGCCACGTCCATCGATCTCCACGATGCGGGCGGTGATCTCATCGCCGACCTGGACGGTGAGCTGGCCATCGGGACCGCGTAGCTCTTCCAGAGACAGCGAGCCGTCGGCCTTGCCTCCTAGATCCACAAAGGCGGAGTCGCGGCCAATCGACAAAATCTTGCCACGGACCTCGGCACCGACACGAACACCGTCCTGCTTGCGACGGGATGACTCACTCTTGTGCTCACTCTCGAAGGCGGCCAGCATCGACGCGAACTCTGACGATGCTGCCGGGTTGGGTTGGGACTTTTTAGTCTGCGACATGGGCGCGTAGTCTAGCGAGACAAGACGGCCCATGCAAAGGGTCTGTGCCGCCATCGAGAGGATCGCCGGATGTGCGGACCCAAGCGCGAACGGAACGGTCGAACTTACGCGGCGTGAACCGTGCGCCGACGTGCGAGCAGAAGGAGCGAGAGAATCAACCCAGCCGACAGCCAGGACAGCCGCCCAGCCGATGATCCCGTGCTGACATCGCAGCCGATGCCACCGGCACCGAGGCTCTGGATCGGCTGAGGATCGGGCGATTCGCAGCTTCCAGTGAACGGATGGCAGACCGTGCCAGTCGGGCAGGTCACAAAGCGACAGGCATCATCGCGACATTCCCCATCGCTGGTGCCGCCGAAGCAGCCCTGGCTTTGGTGGCAGATGGTGTTTTTGCACAGCGGCTCATCGACGCACTTGCCCTGGTTGGTATCGGGGATTGGTTGGCACTTTTGGCCGGGTTGACACTGACCGCTGCACGGATCGCCGACGCACTGGCCGCGCTCGCAGCGCGAGGTCTGCGGGCACGGAGCCTTGCAGGTGTCGACACAGTCGGCCTGGCTGGTGCCGTTGCTGTAAAACGTCGGCAAGCAGTATTTGTCCGCCGGGCAGGTCTTGCCCGCGCATGGATCGGTGCGACAGGCATTCTGGACGCAGGCTTGACCCGCCGGGCAGCCTTTGCCGTAGCAGCCGTCCTCGCAGGTGGCGATCGTACCGGCGTCTCCGCCAGCGACGTACTTGACGATCAGCGCCAGCGCTTGTTCGAGCGCTGCGGAGTCTTCGGCGCGATAGTACCGATAGAGGGGATCACCATTGGTCACCGGGAAGCCCCCGGCATCGGCCATCTGGTTTAGGGCCTGCCGCTCGGCATCGCTGACCTGACCGAAGCCAACGACCAGCGTGTAGACCGGCGGAACCGTCGAAACGGTCGGATTGGCCGCAGCACGGATCGCATCCACGGTGGTCTTGACCGGATCGACCCCACAGCACAGCGAATCGGGCGAGCCATCGGTGACCAGCAGCATGTAGCTGGCACGGCTGGGATCACGAGTCGCCAGGTCTTTGGCGTTGTTGGTGACCGCAGTACAGGTGGGCGTGCTGCCTCCGGCGTAGGGGAAGTCGATCATCGCGTTGTTGATGCTTACGCGGTTTGCGTAGCCGGGCGGGATGCGGACGGTGGCGCTGACCGGGCAGTTGGTGCCGGTGGGGAAGTTGCTGTAACCGAGCGGCAGCAAGCCGTCGTACTTGTTGTTCATGCCGATGAGTGCCTTGGTGGCGATCGACCACTTCGATTCGGGCGAGCCCTGCGGCACGGTGATCCCCATCGCGTTTTTCGCCATGGATGCGGATTGATCGATGACGATGACGAGGTTCGGGCAAGACTTGGCCGTCGCGACGCTCGGATGCAGCAGCATGAGGAGCGCGAGCCCGCACATCGCAATGACCGCGATGCGCTGACAAAATCTGTGAAAGACGGTCTGAGCCATAGACATTCCTGCCTCCGTAGTAGGGCGTGGCCGTGTAAGGCGCTGGTAGTTTTCGCTAAGTCGGGAAAATCCGCTCTCCATCATATCTCACCAGGGCGTGGGGCCGTTTTCGCAATCGGGTTCCCCTGCCAGCGAAGTTGATCCGCGCTCGGGCCGGGCATACGCTGCGTCCATGCACCCTCTGCCGATTGACCCCCGCATCGTCGAAGAATGTCGGGCCTTGGCTGGCCAGGTCGCGGACCAAGTCCAAGGCTTCATCAGCGGCCACACCACGGTCAGTATCGAACGAACGGTCCTACGCGCCTTTGGTATCGACGGGGTGGATGGCGAGGGCGTGCCGCTGGTCAACCGCTGCGTCGAGCGCTACCGGCAAGCGGGAGTCCTTGAGCACGGAATTGCCGCCATCCTGGGGCTGTTGCTGGTTCGTCGTCCCCAGCTCTCGATGCAAGAGGCCGCCGAGGAGCTGGCATTCGGCAGCAGCTTGCCCGAAGGGGCCGAGCTGGTGGCGTCACTCGAAAAGAATCAGGCCGCGATCGCCAAGGTTCTGGTCGAGCCGACCGAGCGAGCACTTTCGCAGATCGACTCCGCTCATCAGCAGCGGATCTCGACCTGGAAACGACTAGGACTTGGACCCGACCGGGCCCCACCAGCGGGCGATGTGATTCGACCAGGCGGCGGGCCACCCCTGAAGTACGTGATCGTGGCGACCGGCAACATCTATGACGATGCGGATCAAGCACGGGCGGCGGCCCAAGTGGGGGCCGACATCATCGCCGTGATTCGATCGACGGCGCAGTCGCTGATCGATTATGTGCCCTACGGAGCCACCACCGAGGGCTATGGCGGGACGTGGGCGACTCAGGAGAACTTTCGCATCGTCCGCAGCGCCCTCGATGCCGAGCAGGAAAAGCTGGGGCGCTACCTTCAGCAGGTCAATTACTCGTCGGGTTTATGCATGCCCGAGATCGCTTACTTGGGTGCCGTTGAGCGACTCGACATGCTGCTCAACGACGCCATGTACGGCATCTTGTTCCGCGACATCAACCCGCAGCGGACGCTGTGCGATCAGTATTTTTCCCGGCGAATCATTGCCAGGGCCGGGATGATCATCAATACCGGCGAGGACAACTATCTCACGACCGCCGATGCCGTCGAAAAAGCGCACACCGTGCTGGCCTCGCAGTTTATCAACGAGGCGTTCGCGTTTCGGGCGGGTCTGCGCGAAGAACAAATGGGTCTGGGCCACGCCTTTGAGATCGACAAAGCGATGCCTGACTCGTTCGTGCTGGACCTGTCGCAGGCGCTGCTGGTACGGCAACTGTTCCCGCGACACCCGATCAAGTGGATGCCCGCGACCAAACACAAAACCGGCGACATCTTCTGGTCGCACCGTGTCGATGGGCTCTTCGATTTGGTGGGGGTGATGACCGAACAGACCATCGAGCTGCTTGGCATGATGACCGAGGCGATTCACACGCCACTGCTCCACGATCGCTTCGCGGCCATCAAAGGGGCCGACTACGTGTTTACCGCCGCTCGCAGCCTCAGCAAGGAGCTGCGGTTCGATCCCGAAGGCCTGGTGGTGACGCGAGCCAAGCAAGTGCTGGGCGATGCCCACGAGATGCTGCGCAACGTGGCCCGAGAAGGACTGTTCGCGGCGATCGCGGCGGGTGAGTTTGCCGATGTCAAACGGCCCGAAACCGGTGGGCGTGGGCTCGATGGCGTCATTGCTCGTCACCGCAACTATCAAAATCCGATCCTGGCGGTGCTGGAAGGACGGACCCCAGCGGTTTGACCGATCGGCCCGTGCTTTGACCGATCGGTTTGATCGGGACTTTCGTGATAGAAACAAGACGGTCAGCCGTCCAAGACTGCACAACACCCATGACGTACACCGCATATTCCCTTCGACGCGCCGCCAAGTCGGCAACCTTTGGTCTGAGTCTTTTGCTGGCACCAGCGGCGTTTGCTGTTGGTGAAGCACCCAAACCGGCGGCACCAGCGGCTGCAACGGGCGAGATCCCCGGCCTCGACACGAAGAGCCTGTCCGACAGTGATCGCGCTCTTTTGAAGCGACTCGTGGACAAGTTCCCGTCGGCGTGTGGCAAGCCGCACTCTCTCCAGGTGTCGCTGCGCAGCGATCCGAGCTGCAAGCTGTCACTGGTGGCGTCGAAGTGGCTCCTCAAGCTCGTCAATGATGGTTTTCTCGAAAGCGAGATCGAGGAAAAGTACAGCGAGCGCTATCTCCAGCGGAAGTGCTACACCGTCGACACCTCGCAAGCGCCGATTCGCGGCGATGTCAAAGCGCCGGTGACGATTGTGGAGTTTTCGGACTTCGAGTGTCCGGCCTGCCGCGCCGTCGAGCCAATGCTCAAGCAAGTCTTGGCCGAGTATTCCAAGGTTCGCCTAGTGTTTATGAACTACCCGCTGCCGATGCATCCCAACGCGATGAACGCGGCGATGGCGGCGGTGGCGGCGGGTAAGCAGGGCAAGTTTTGGAGCTATCACGACAAGCTGTACGAAAACCAAGACAAGCAGACGATGGCGGACTTGGTTCGGTATGCGCTGGAGATGAAGCTCGATGTAAACAAGTTCCAGGCCGACATGCAGGCCGCCCGCGAGCGCGTCGAAAAGGATCGCGCCGAGGGGAAAAAGGTCGAGCTGACCGGTACGCCCGGCATCCTCATCAACGGCTGCAAGGCGAAGCTGGGGTCGATCGAGGAGCTACGCTCTTATATCGAAGCGGAGATGTCGAAGTGACAGCGATCAAGCTGGCCTTGGCAGGGCTTTGTTTTGCTCTGTCGCTCGGGTCAGCGGAAGCGGGGCAGCAAGTCGGTAAGCCGGCCGCCGACTTTGCGCTGACCGACGCTGCGCAGAAGCTGGTGAAGCTCGGTGAGCTGCGCGGCAAGGTGGTGCTGATCGACTTTTGGGCGTCGTGGTGTGAGCCATGTCTGCGGGAGCTGCCCGAGCTGGAAAAGCTTCACAAGCAGCTCGCCAGCCGAGGCGTCGTGATCATCGGCATCAACATCGATCGCGAGCGCAAGAACGCCGATGATCTGATTTCTCGGCTGAAGCTGACTTTTACGAACCTATATGATCCGAAGGGCCAGCTTGCTGAGGTCTATGATCCGCCGAAGATGCCGACCTCGTACGTCGTCGATGCGCAAGGCACGGTGCAGCTCATCAATGAAGGCTATAGCGGGCCCGCCGACATTGCGAAATTGAAGAAGACGATCGAGCAGCTTCTCGTTTCGCCGCACAAGTAGTCGCTTTCAGCGGGCCGCAGCCTCTGGCTACCATACAGCTTGGGGGAACAACGCGATGCGTGGATTGGCACTGTTTGTGGCGTTGGGTGTGATGAGTTGCTCAAGCACCTGGGATGCTTTTCGCGTCGAGAACGGCGAGGCTTGCACCAATCATCCGCTCGACTGCGGCAGCGGCAAGGTCTGTAGCTACCAAACCAGACAGTGTCAGCCGCAGAGCTGTCGTCAAAGCGGGCTGTGCTGGGAAAGCCCTCGGCCTCAGCTTTTTCAGCCTCACGCCATCTGGGGTCAGAGCGGGAGCGAGCTGTGGATGGTTGGCAGTCGCGACATCTACCGCGCCAATGGATCGACAGTGACGCCGGTCTTAACCGACCTGCCCGTGCGTCTGCGTGCGATCGTCGGCTTCGCCAGTGACAACGTGCTGTTCTTCGGTGAACAGGGAACCATCCTCAACGCAAATTCTAGGCTTCGGATAGGTACCTACGTGTGGGCGGTACAGCGCAGGCGCGGTGGCGGTGGGTACGCGGCGTAAACCTTACCCACCCATAAGGTGATACGAACGCTAGCGCGGCGGGCTGCGGGGCGGCAGCGGCAAACCCCAAGTTTCCGCGATCGTGGTCAACACCATCGTCGTCAGGAGCGCCAATAGCTCTTTGCCTTCGCTTGCGTTGGCTGCGGCGGGTTGTCCGAAGTAGGCCTGAGGGCCGCCCGCTTGCTTGAAGGTTGTCGCACCGGCACGTACCTTCGCGAGAAAATCGCTTTGGTTAGCAGGTAGCTCGTGCGCAATCGAATCGCGGCACAGATCGGGGCGTGCCAGCACAAGCAGCGAGGTTTCGTAGCTACCGGCGTGACAACTGCCACTCTTGTATTCGGCGGACAGTGTGCGGGCCCAGCGCTTCTCGGTCTGATCGGGGAAGGCGACAAATGGACCGTACTCGGTGCGTAGCTCGGAGACGAGCTGACGGATGCCGGCAATGTGGGCCGGTTCTAGGTGGCTGTTGACCAGGCAGATTCGTTCAAAGCCAGCCCGATGGAAGGCGACCAGGATCCCGCGAAGCTGCGCCAGCGCCGATTCCGCCGAGAGCGACACCGTTCCGGCGAACTCACTCGCAAAGTGGGTGAGCGCATAGCAAACCGTGGGGGCAATCACCGATGGATGGTGTGCGTCGTATAGGGACGTCTGGACCGACTGCGCGAGCGATTCCGACAAATAGGAGTCGGTTCCGAGCGGCAAGTGCGGGCCGTGGGCCTCGACTGAACCCATTGGCAGGAGCACCACCGGCGACAGCTCACGAAGCTGCTCCGCCTCGGGGTAGGTCAGCTCGGCGAGTCGACAAGGCGGGGCAAATCGCTCGGGCCGCATTACGACTACACCACGCTGCAGACCACGAACTTTAGGTAGTTGCCATCCGGAAAACCCGCCGGGAGCGGGAAGTCTGCGGGTAGCCCAACCTGCTCGACGATGCGCACCAAGCGACGAGCCCGGCTCGCCCCTTCGCCAAGCTCGGTGATGAGCGCATCGAGCGAGAAGCGATGGGCATTGACTGCGCAGCAGAGCAGGGCACCCGATTCACAGACGCGCAGCGCCATAGACACCAGCTCGCGATAGTCACGCTCCACGGAAAAGGCTCGTTCACGGGAATGCGCAAAAGCGGGCGGATCGATGATCACCATGTCAAACAGGCGCTTGCGGTCGGCCATCCGCGCCATCACGGTCAATGCATCGGCGGCGATGAACTCGTGGATGTCCTCGCTCATCCCGGAGAGCTGCAAGTTGCGACGGGCGCGGGCGTGCGCTTTGGCAGACAGGTCAACCGAAACGACTTCCTTGGCCCCACCGGCGGCCGCAGCCAGTGAGAGCGCTCCCGTGTAGCTAAATAGATTGAGGACTCGACGGTCTTTGGCGCGGGCGGTCACAGCCATGCGACCGTTGCGTAGGTCGGGGAATAGACCGGTTCCGAGCGGTGCGGTGACGTCGACGCCAATGTGCAGGCTGCCTTCGCGCACTTCGATCTCAAGCGGTGCCACTTCGCCCCAGGCCATCTCCGCAGGCTCGCGTGGGCCCTCGCCTCCCAGCGGGCGGTAGCGTTTCTGTACGTAGATCGACTTAGGCGAGTGAACCTCTCGCAAAACCGGAACCAGTTGCTCGCTGAGCTTTGACAGCGACGCGGAGAAAACATGCATCACCAGATAATCGCCATAGCGATCAACGGTGATACCCGGCAGGAAGTCGCCCTCGCCGTGAATCAACCGATAGGCAGTCAGCTCATCGGTTGGGAGCAGCGCCTTGCGCATGCGAGCCGCCGCTCGAACCCGCCGCATCAGTGCCGCGCTATCGAGCACTTCATTGGGATCGCGGGTGAACGTGCGTACCGCGATCGGACCTTCCGGATCGTAGATCCCGCGAGCAATGAAGGTTCCTTCGGGATCGAACAAGTCGACGACATCGCCGGATTCACTGGAAAGCGGACGACCAATGGTGTCGCGAAAGACCCACGGATGACCGGCGGCAAGTCGGCGAGCAGCATCGAACGGCAACCGGACGCTTCCCTTTCGCAGGCGAGGTGGGGGCGCAACGAAAGTGGTGGTACGTCGTCGGGGCTGCGGAGGCACCTCTTCGGGGAGGTCGCCGGAACCATAGGTTGACATGGCGCGCAGCATACGGAGACGTGCCCGGCTTCGCAAGGGGGTGGTAAGACCCTGTACGCTGGGGTGCGGTCGAGCGTACATTTGGCTTGAAAAGCCTACGCGGCGAAAGGTAAAACCCCCCGCTAGCGCCCCTCGCACTTTGGGGCCGTGCCCGCCAAATGAGCGGGGAATTGGAAGGCGCAGTCACGATGTCCACGCAGAACCAAGGCAAACAACCCCGTTCGGTTCCTCCGCCGCCCCCACCGGTGGCAGCGCATAGCCGTCCCGGTGTTCGACGTCAGAGCATGGATGACCTGCTCGACGATTTCATCGTTCGTGCCAATCAGCGAGTTAGCTCGATTCGCAGTCGGCAGTGGGATCTATTGGTTCCGGTCGAAGAGGTTGAGGCCTCGCAGATCATCTCCGACGAACCTCCTGTGGCGGTGCATGCCGCTCCGGTGATCGCGGCTGCACCTGTTCAGACGACAGCAGTTCCCAGCGAGCCTGTTTCTACGGTGATCGTGAGTGAAATCGCGAGCGCGGCACTTGAGCCGGGCGGCGTCAGCGATGCCAAGCCCGCGATCGTCGATGTCCAGCCAGCGGTCATCGCTGCTCAGTCAGCCAGCGTTGAGGTTCAGCCAGCGGCCGTCGAAATCAAGCCAGCGGTGGAGCCCGCAAGTCCGGCTGTCGAGCGTGTTCGCGGGGCGGCCTCGCTGGAGGCAGCGCAGCCGCCCGTGGCAGAGGTCGCCGCATCTGCGCCAGTTGCGACGGCACCAGCGGTGAGTGCATCGGTGGTCGTGACGTCGGATGCTGACCCGGCGGAAGACAAGTCGGGATCGTTCGAAAAGAAGCCTGAACAGACGGCAGCCATTGGTCAGCAGCAGCGACAAGGCAAGAAGAAGAACCGCGATCGTCAGCGTCCACAAGCGGCGGCGGCGGTCGAGGTCAACGAGACAGAGACCGCAGCGACCGCACCCGTGGTTGTTCCTGCAAAAACGCCCGTTGAAGTGGAGAGCAATCCGGAACACGCGAAGCCGCTGGTCGCCGCACGTCCAGTACTGCGAGAAGAGCCTCGGCGGGTCGAATCGGCACCGCGTAGCGAGTCGCGAACTCGGGCCATGCCAGTTCCGATCGAGCCGCCAGCGCGGACCGGCGTCAGCAAGGGAGCGCTCATCGGGGGTATCGCGGTCGCCGCCGGTGTGGTGGTTGGAGCGATCTATTTCCTATTTGGCAGTGGATCTACACCAACGACGACCACTCCGCCTGCTGCCCAGCCTTCGCAAGCTGTGGTGCCTCAACCGGTGAGTCCACTCCCGGCTGCGGTTCAGCCGGCTGCACCGGCACCCGCCGCAGTGGCTCCAGTGAGTCCTCCGCCCGCAGCGGTGCCCACGCCCGAAACGGTACCAGCCGCTCCGAGCGCTGCTCAGCCAGCGGCCGTAGCCGCACCCGTTCCAGCGGTTGCGCCGCCTGTCGCTCCGAAGGATGAACCGGTTGCTGCGAAGCCGGTTGCTCCGGCTGTACCTACGGCAGCCGACGCTCCAGCAACGATCAGTCGTCCCGCTGCTCCTGCGGTCGCGCCGGTCGAAAAGCCGGTTGTTGCAGAGCCGGTGGTGTCAAAAGAAGACGAAAAGAAGGCCGCCAAAGCCGAGAAGGTGGCCAAAGAGAAAGCCGCGAAGGCCGAAAAGGCGGCCCTTGCGGAGTCTGCGGCCAAACCAGAGAAGGCCGAAAAGCCCGCGAAGGCCGA
>CALLYL010000380.1 GCA_937859535.1 uncultured Myxococcales bacterium | reverse complement strand
GGGTGAGTGCTGTCTCGGCGTCACGAGCCCGGCGTTCCGCGTCGAGCGCTTCCATGTTTGAGGTTGCTCCAGCGCGGAAGGCTTGCCGGGCCATGTTCGCCGCCAGGCTGGCCGAGGCTTCGGCTTCACGAGCCGCCACAACCGTTTCTTTGGCTCGCGACAGGGAATAGCTGGCAGCGCGGACCTCGGCGCGGGCTTGAAGCTGCGTGGACCATAGGGAGATCTTGGTTTGTTCGTACAGCGCCTGCCGTTCATGACGCACTCCGTAGCGCAAGCCACCGTCGAATAGCATCACGCCAATATCCAGCCGAGCCTGCCAACCGACGAGCGGCTGCACAATCGACGGCGGATCTTGAAAGAACGGCGCAAAGCTTCCCGAGACCGTTGGCAGATAGTCGACAAAGCTGTGCCGAATCAGCCGCGACGCCGCCCAAGCGCGAGCTTGCCAAAGCCGCAGATCGGTTCGCTGCCACAGCGCTTCGCTCGCAGCTTCCTCCATCTGCGGTGCCTCATCGAGCCGCGGCTCATCCAGGATGTCCATCGGTCCGTCGTGACCGAGTATGGCCCCTAGCAGCTCCTCGGCCCGACGTAGCACCGCTCGTGCGTTCTGAAGCTGCCCAATGGTCACCTGCCAGTCGGATCTTGCCCGTACTTCATCGAGGAGGTTGCCGACGCCACCTTCGGCCCGGCGCTTGGCGTGCGCGTGGTGCTCCTCCGCCAGATCTCGTGACCGCTCCGCCACCTCGACCAGTCGCTTCTGCGTCAGCACCAGCAGGTACGCCCGCGCCGCTGCCACCGCGACCTTTTGCCGCGCATCTTTTGCCGAGATCTCGGCGACTTTGACGTTGTCGTCAGCATGTAGCCACTGCGCCCACCGCGATGGCGCGAGCAGCGGCACCTGCACCGTGATGTTGCCCGAGATCTGGTTCGCTCCCGATACCAGTCGCTGCGTGTCTCCGCTCCCGAGCACCCGGTCGCCGTCGAGTCGGTTGTAGACGGTGCCTAGGGACAGCGTGGGCAGCGAGGACGCCCGTGCTTGCTCCATGACCGCAATCAGCCGCCGCGTCTCGGTCTTGGCCAGCAGCGCCGCCGAGTTGTAGGCCAGCGCTCGCTCGATCACCTCGTCGAACGTCATGCGGGGCAGGGCGGACTCGGCGTCGACGGGTCGGGCCTCTTTGGGGAGCAGCGACTGCTGAAGCTCCTGACGGGCTGCCTCGGACAGCGGTGCCTCGGCTGCCAGCACCGAGCCACCCACGAACATCGTTCCGAGCAGCCATATCGACCTACGCATGGGCGACCTCCGATTCCGCTTCTGCATCGTCGTCGTCCTCATCGCCACCCGGCACACCAAAGCGCCCCATCAAGCTGTACAACACCGGAATCAGAAACAGCGTCATCGCCGTCGATACCGCGCGCCCGCCAATGACTGCCCGGGCCAGCGGCAGGTTCGTCTCACTGCCTTCCCCGATCCCGAGCGCCATTGGAATCAATCCAACGATCGTGGCAATCGTGGTCATCAGAATCGGTCGCAGCCGCGTCTGTCCGGCATGCACCGTCGCCGACACCAGATCATCGCCACGTCGCCTGAGCACATTCGCATAATCGACGAGCAGCACGCCGTTACTGACGACGATACCCACCATCATGATGATGCCCATGAAGCTGTTCACCGACAGGGTTGTCCCCGTCACAAACAGCGCCACCATCACGCCCGCCAGCCCGAGCGGCACCGACATCATGATGATGACCGGCTGAAGCAGCGACTTAAACTGCGACGCGAGCACCATATAGACCAGCACCACCGCGAGCAGCGCCGATAGCAGCAGTCCCGCAAACGCTTGCTCTTGGGCTTCGCGCTGACCGCTTACTTTGACCGAAAAGCCCTCGGGTGGCGGCAGCTCGCGCAGCGCCCCTTCGACCGCATCCGAGGCATCGCCCAGGTTCGAGGTCGCCGCGACGTTGGCCGTCACATCAATCGCCCGCTGGAGATACTTGCGACTGATTTGCACCGGACCACTCGCCCGCTCGATCTTGGCCAGCGAGGACAGCGCCACCATGCTTCCTTGCGGCGAGCGCAGGAAGATGTTGCGGATGTCGTCGATCTCATCGCGGTTGCGGTCGCTCATGCGGACGTTGACGAAATACTCGTTGCCCGTCACTCGGTCGGTATAGCGAATCGGCTGGAACTGTGTGCTCCCTGTCAGCGAGGACAGCACCGATTGTGCGACTTGCTGCTCGGTCACTCCCAACACCCCGGCCTTTTCGCGGTCGACCAAGATGTGTAGCTCGGGGTAGTTCTCCTCCCGGCTGAGCTGAAGGTCGGTCAGCATCGGTCGGCCTTTCTTGTCCGACAGTGCTCGCAGCCTACCGAGTACCTTTTTGGCGTAGGCTGCGCCCAGCTCTTGGTCATGCCCGAGGATCTCGATGTCCACTGGTGCTGGCTGACCCATGTTGAGGATGCGCTTGACGATGCCGCCGGTGAAAAAGTAGGTGACGATCCCGGCGGCCTTATCACCCAGGTTCTTGCGGACCTTTTCGACGAGCTGGGTGTCACTTACGCTGCGCTGGGTGCGCGGGGCGAGCGCGACCTGGATGTTGCCGCTGTGACCGCCGGTGTTGCCGGTAAACAGCGCCGTGCGTCCACCGGGGAGGCCAATGTCCGACAGCATCGCGATGTGCAGCGGCGGCGCGCCCGGCTTGGTGGCCAGGCTGTCGGCGATGACCTGTTCGAGTTGGACGGAGATTTCTTCGCTGCGCTCGACGCGGGTGCCAATCGGGGCCTTGAAGCTGAGCGTGAACTGACTTTCGTCGGTCTGTGGGAAGAACTCGCTGCCAATTCGGAAATAGAGCGGCACCGTTCCCGCACACAGCGCCAAGATCACCACGATCGTCAGCAAGCGATGCCGCAGCACCACCCGCAGCATTCGCGCATACATCGAATCCATGGCATCGAGCGCCCGGGCAATGCCTTTTACAAAAGCTGGTCCCGATGGTGTGTGGTGTTCCTCGGGCTTCTTGAGCCAGTACAGACACAACAGCGGCGTCACCGTCCGCGACACAAAGAAGCTCATCAGCAGCGAAAAGCTAATCGTCAGCGCCAGCGGGATGAACAGGTAGCGAGCCACGCCGGTCAGAAACAGCACCGGGAAGAACACCACGATCGTCGTAATCGTCGATACCAGGATCGGCATCGCCACTTCTTGGGCTGCTTTGAGCACCGCCTGCTTGCGCGTCGGCTCGGTCGCCAGGTGCCGATGGATGTTTTCCAGCTCTACGATCGAGTCATCGACCAGTCGCCCCACCCCGAGCGCCAGTCCGCCGAGCGTAAACACGTTGAGCGACTGTCCCGCAAAGTACAGCAGCACAAACGTCGCGATGATCGACAGCGGGATGGCCACCGCGACGATTCCCGTGGCACGCAGCGACAGCAAAAAGACCAGGATCACCAGCACCGCCAGACCGCCGCCTTGCAGCGCCTCGTGCTCCAGGGCTTTGACCGCGCTGCGGATGTACGACGACTGGTCAAACGAGATCACCAGCTTGACGCTCTCCGGCACGCCGTACAGCTTCGGCAAGGCCGCTCGCACCGCATCGACGACGGCAATCGTGTTCGCCTGTGGCTGCTTGAGCACTCGGATGTAGACACCGCGCACCCCCGAGACCCGCACGATGTTTTGCTGATCGGCGGTGCTATCACTGACCTTGGCCACGTCCGACAAGCGGACTGGCTGACCCGGAGCTTGGCCTGGCTGACCGGGCTGACCCGTCTGGACAATCACCGATTCCAGTTCACGCGGGCGCTCGACCTGGGTGTTGGAAAACACGTTGATGTCGCGGTCGCCACTCTTCAAGTTCCCACTCGGCAAAAGCAAGTTTGAGGTCCGCACGGCGCTGACCACATCGAGGATTCCCAGCGAGCGCGCACGCAGGGCATCTCGCTCCACCTCGACCACGACTTCACGCTGCTTGCCACCACCCGGAGTCGCCGACGCCACGCCTGGCAGTCGTTCAATCTGCGGCTCAATCACGTTGTAGGTCAGGTCGTAGAGCTGTTTTTCATCCAAGCTGTCCGAGGAAATCGCCACCGTCACCACTGGGATGTTGGTGATGTCGAACTTGATGATGAACGGCTGCTGGATCCCCGGCGGCAGCGTGTTCAGCATCTGGGAGACGCGCTGCTGGACCTCAAATTGCGCGTTGTCGAGGTTCGTCCCGTACGTAAACCACGCACTCACCACCGACAC
>CALLYL010000379.1 GCA_937859535.1 uncultured Myxococcales bacterium | reverse complement strand
TGCTCGACCAGCGCGTGCCGGACGTGCTCGGCGACAAGATCTCCGTCTAGTACGACCATGGCAGTTACACCTACAACCAGATCGTCGAGCGCTCCGAGCAGGTCTGCGGCGCGCTGTGGCAGGCGGACATCCGCCCCGAAGATCGCTGCCTGATCGGCTTGTCCGACTGCGTCGAATTTGTCACCAGCTTCTTCGGCGTCCTCAAAGCGGGCGCGGTCGTGGCGATGGTAAACCCGGAGCTGCCGACGGAAGATTACCTGTACTATCTGCGCTATACCCGCTGCCGAGCGCTGATTGCCGACGCTGATTTGGTGACAAGAATTGCCCCGCTGCTCGCCGAATGTGACTGCCTAAAGGCCATCCTCATCGTTGGTGACTACGACATTGGCTTGGTCGGTGCCGCGAGCATTCCTCCGCACATCCAGATCGTACCGTGGGATTTGGTTCGGCAGGCCCCTCGACGCGGCAGCTATCCAACCAGCAAGGACGACCCTGCGGTCTGGCTATTTACGAGCGGCTCGACGGGAAAACCCAAAGCGGCGGTGCATTTTCACCACGACTTCCCGTACAACACCGAGTGTTACGCGAAGCAGGTGCTCGGGCTTACCGGGTCCGATCGGACCACGGCGGTGTCGCGACTGTACTTTGGCTATGCGACGGGCACGAACCTGATGTTTCCGTTTGCTGTCGGCGCAAGCTGCGTACTATTCCGAGGCCGCCCAACGCCCGAGACGCTGTTTGATCGCATCAAGCGGCACCAAGTGACGGTGTTGGCCTCGGTACCAACGGCGCTCCAGCGCATGCTCGATCACGATCCTGAAGCAGACTTGTCCTCGCTGCGCATCATTACCTCGGCGGGCGAAGCGCTGCCGCCAGAGCTCAGCGAGCGCTTTCGGCGGACGTACGGAGTCGAGATTCTTGATGGAATCGGGTCGGCGGAGCTGTTTCATATCTACATTTCGAATCGACCCGGACAGGTGCGAGCGGGCTCTCTCGGACAGCTCGTTCCCGGCTACAGCGCACGGATCGTGAGAGCGGACGGTACCGACGCTCCACCGGGTGAAATCGGCACATTGTGGGCGTGCGGTGACTCGGCAGCACTCTGTTATTTTCAAGCGCACGAACAGAGTAAGGCGACACTGCGCGGCGACTGGGTGGTATCCGGCGACTTGTTTCACTGCGACGAAGATGGATTCTTCTACTACGACGGACGCGCCGACGATCTGCTCAAGGTCGGGGGCATCTTTGTGTCCCCGCTGGAAGTCGAAAACATCCTGACCGGCCATCCTGCCGTCGTCGAATGCGCGGTGGTCGGCGAAGAAAACCAGCACGGACTGGTACGAGCCCTCGCGTTTGTGGTGATCCGCCCGAGCCACAGCCCCGATGACGGCCTCGCCGAGTCATTGATTGCGCACTGCAAAGAACACCTGGCCCATTACAAAGCCCCGAGTCGCATCGAGTTCGTCGCCGAGCTACCACGCTCCGACCGAGGCAAGATCCTACGCCGAGTCCTCCGCCGCGTAAGCTGACCCAAGTAGATGCTCGACCTTGCCCACACGCCGCTTCTACGGGGCCTGTTGCTATTCACAGCCGGAGCGGTCGCCTCGGGTCTGAATGCCGTTGGTGGCGGCGGTTCGCTGGTGACGTTTCCAACGCTGGTTGCACTCGGGATATCAGCGCTTTCCGCCAACTCCACAAACTCTGCCGCACTGTGGCCTGGTAGCCTCGGGAGTGCGCTCGGCCTGCTCAAGCCCCTGCGCGAGTCCCGGATGGCGCTGCCGACACTGCTGCTCCCGACGGTGGTCGGTGCGGTGCTGGGTGCAGTGCTGCTGCTCGCCGGTGGAGAACGGGTCTTTCGCTGGGCAGTACCACCGTTGATCTTCCTGTCAACGCTCCTGCTCGCATTTCAACCGACACTACGCAAGCTGACCCACACCGGCCGTCACATTCCAGCCTGGCTCGGGATGCTGCTCCAGCTATGCATTGCCATCTACGGTGGCTATTTCGGGGCCGGGATGGGCATCCTGATGCTGGCCCTGTTTGGCCTGTTTGTCGACGGAGACATCCATGCCCACAACGCGGTCAAAGCCTGGCTCGGACTGGTGATCAACCTGACAGCGTCCGGCGTACTGCTCAGCCAAGGACTGGTTGACATCCCCGCCGCACTATGGGTGGCTGCGGGCTCCATCGTCGGTGGTTATGTGACCTCACGATTGATGCAACGACTCGATCCACGACGGTTGCGACGGCTGGTGGTGGTGCTGGGATTTTTGCTATGTGCGTGGTTCTTCGCACGAGCGCTCGCCGTCTGATATAAGTCCGCCAAATGTTCGAGTCACTGCGCACCGATGGTGGAGATGGAATCCGAGGGCTCTGGCAGCGGCTACGTCCTGGTGCGTTTGCCACAGGGTTGGCTAGACTGCTTCAGTCGCTGCGCTTTGCCGATGGACAGGGTCAGCTCTGGCCGCTGCGTGTCCTGACCCCCGATGAAAGGCTCAGCAAACCGATCAAAGCGGCGGGCTGCTCGGTGGTCGTCGAAGAAGCCCGTGCTGGCAGTAGCGCCGGCCTGGCCGCTGACGCGCTGTGTTTGCTCCTTCACGACCGAACGACGCTGGATTCGCTGGTTGGCCAGGTCGAGCGGGTCCGCAGCGGCGGCATGATCGTACTTTGCAGCCGTCCCGGTCGTCTCCCGCGACAACTGCTCACGGCGGCGTTTCTTCATGCGGGCCTGTCGGAGATCGTCCAGATGCCAGCCGGCCAATACTTGCTCACCGCCGGTTTGGTGTTGCCCAAATACTAAATTGCGATGGCTGCGCGACCGATCACATCGATCAGCAGCCCGGTCAGAAGAGACAGAAGCCGCCCTCGCTCGACCTGTTTGTGGGCCAGCCAGTCCAGCGCAGTCGCCTCGACAAAGCCAATCCAGCCTCGCACAGCAGCCCGAAGCAGCGGTGTCTCGATTCCTTCCGGCAGTGCGTCGAGAATCCGTCGGGAAAAAGTCGAGCGAGCCTCTTCCAAAATATTGGCAATCTCGCGATCCGCCCCCAGGCCACCACGCATCAGCGCCACATAGGCAGGACCGTGTCGCTCGACAAAAGCCAGATAGGTCTCAATCCCGCGTCGCGCCCGTTCCTCGGGCAGAAGCTCGACGGGTGGCAGCGTCTCATCGAGGAGCTGTTGCGCCGCATGCCGCAGTGCCGCCGTATACAGATCGCGCTTGGTTGGAAAGTAGTGGTAGAGCAGCCCCTTCGAAACACCGGCGGCCCGCGCCAGCTCATCAATCGAAACCTCATCGTACGAGCGCTCGGCAAAGAGTCGGAGCCCCAGCGCCAACAACTGCGCCCGCCG
>CALLYL010000378.1 GCA_937859535.1 uncultured Myxococcales bacterium | reverse complement strand
AACAGAGCCTGCATGGCTTGCTCCTCATCGCGAAGACGCCAGCGTTTGTAGGTTGCACCAAGGATCGCGACCCAGCGAAGTAGGTGATAGCGCAGCTCCGGTAAGCGCGCCGCAATCCGTCGATACTCTCCCTCTGCACTCGATAGATGGAACACTTGGGAGTGATTGAACCAAACGGGCTCGCCGGTCTGGGGATGACGACGAACCGCATCGGTACGATTGATCAAACGCAGTCGACCATCGGGCAGCCACTGGAATTCCTGACCGATCTGTTTGCACTTTTCCTCGACGACAGCGCGGTCGGTGGATCCAAAAATATCGTGCCAAGGCTTGAGCTGCCACAGATCACGGCGGCCACTTCCTTCGGGGCCTCCGTAGTTGCGAACGATGCGGACTCCTTTGGCTTCGAAGCGACTCCGTACCGCAGGATCGAGATCACGTAGCATGGCCCGGAAATCACATAGGGGAGTCTCTCCCCCGAAGCTCTGTGGAGCGACCAAACAGCAGAAGAACAGCCGACGAGGTGGATCTCGCAGAAAGCTCATCTCGCAGTGCTGCGGAATCGGATAGAAACCGGGCAGTTCGCTGGCATTGAAGATGTAGCGAGTGACCGCATTGCGGGGCGAGGTTCCTTGGTAGTCGCACTTTAGCTCCGCTCCAAGCGCGAGCAGGGTCTCCTCAAATACCTGGGCAGAGTGAATCGGAAAGCCTCGTAGAAGCACCGCACCATGCCGCAAAATCGCCTCAGAGAGCTGCTCTTTCCGCTCCGCAATCCACTTGAGAAGCTCGGCGGTCTCGACCGGATTGATTGGTTCAATGCACAGCGGTAGTCCGGCTCCGTTAGCACCTCTCGGATCAATTACGCGAGTCCGTACTTTCGTCCGTTCACTGCTCCACTGGGATTCTTCAGTTTGCGAGCTCACGGCTTTCCCTCCGATGCAGAGACGCGTCCTTTGGCCAGCTTGGCGGTGTCCTCAAGCTCACGGCCTCGTGTCTCTGGAAGCATTGCGACAATGAATAGGAGCGCCAGCAGCGGAAACACCGCAATGGCTTGCAGCGCCACGACATACCCTGACCGCTCCGCGAGCATCCCAACCAGCGCCGGAGAGGCCACCATTCCGATCCTGCCGAGTAAGTTGTTGGACCATGCAAAGGCGCTGGAGCGCAGCTCGGTCGGAAACAGCTCGGCGGTGAAGGCATTCAAGACCACTTGTGATCCGGTCACAGTGATCACACACAGGACGAGCGAAGCCAGAATGAAACCGTGCTGAGCAAACGAAGCGCTTCCTACTGTTGCCAGTGCAGCACCGATGAAGATGATCACGGCTCCCTTCCGTCGACCCACGCGGTCAAGGATTTTTCCGACAAAATAGGTAAGTGGCATGCCTAATACTGCGGCGCTGGAAATCAAGGCACCGGCCTGGGCGTCAGTCATTCCTCGTGCCGACAGGGCCAATTCTTTCCAGAAGGTAATCACATTGCCAATTCCGCAATACGACATGGTCCAGATCAGCGCAAGAATCAGGACTCTGTTTCGATACGGAGTCCGAAAGATGTGGAGGAAGCTCTGTTCCAGAGACACTTTCTTGAAAATCGAATCGGACGACCACGACGCAAATCGCTCTGTCTCACGCAAGCGCCGACGCAATAGCGCCACCAGTAGCAGCGGCAGCGATCCAAGAAAGTAGACGCTGCGCCACCCCAGCGAGGTCCGTAGCAGCAGCGGAACCAGCGCCGAACAGACTATCGCGCCAAGGCTGGCCGAGGCCTGGATCACTCCGATCACCATGCCCCGCCGCTGCGCTGGAAACTCCTCTGCCGCGTAGACAATCGCAACCGCCCACTCCGCAATCAGGAACATTCGCGCCAGCAGTTGACACAGCGCAAAGCTGACGACTCCTTGGGCCAACCCACTGCAAAACGAGCTAACCGTGTAGCCAATGATGGTGATTCCGAGCACCCGTTTGCGACCCCAGCGATCGGCGAGCCGCACCAAGAAGTACGCGAGCATCGTACCGATGTTGATGACTGACACCAGCCAGCCGCCCTGCCCTCGGCCAAGTCCTAGCTCAACGCGCAAGTTTGGCAAAAGCTGCGCCAGCGCCATGAAGTCGTACCCCTCAAAAAACGTCGCCACCGACAGAAGCACAAACAAACGCTTCTGATAGCCAGTCAGCGGAGGCACCGGACGATTCATGGGAGCAGCCACGGCTCCACTTTATCGCATGGAACTACGCCCACTTGGTCGAATTGCGGAAACTGATATTCTGCGCGTCATGGTCACTCGCTTTGCGCCCAGCCCAACGGGACTTCTGCACCTGGGGCATGCCTACTCGGCCCGGATGGGCTTTGACGCGGCGCGGGCTGCGGGGGGTCAGTTTCTGCTGCGCATCGAAGACATCGATCAGTCACGCTGTCGGGCTCCGTTTGCAGAGGCCATCCTGACCGATCTGCGCTTCCTCGGGCTGACCTGGGATGGGCCGGTGCGCAAACAGTCGGAGCACATGGCGTTCTACTCGCAGGCTCTCGAAGAGCTGATGAAGCTAGGCGTACTGTATCCGTGTTTCTGTACCCGTGCCGAGATCACCGCCGAAATCGCCTCGGCGCAAAGTGCCCCACAAGACCATCCGAGCGAGCTGCCGCCGCGCTATCCAGGTCGCTGCCGCAGCCTCGATCCCAGCACCGTCGAAAAGCGCATGGCAGAAGGTCACAGCTATGCACTGCGCCTGCATACCGAACGAACCCGTGATCTGCTGTTTGCGCGCAAGCTGTGGCCGCTCTCCTTTCGAGATCGCCGGCATGGAACCGTGACGGTCGATCCCGCGCTGCTCGGCGACGTAGTTCTGGCGCGCAAAGAGTTTCGGACCAGCTATCACTTGGCGGTGGTGCTCGATGACAATTTGCAAGGAGTGACCTTGGTGACGCGTGGCGAGGATTTACTGATATCGACGCACGTTCATCGGCAACTGCAAGCGCTGCTTGGGCTGGCTGAGCCCGAGTATGCCCATCACCGACTGCTGACCGACGCAGACGGCGGTCGACTGGCCAAGCGACGCGGATCAGAGTCGATACGGTCCCTGCGCGAAAAAGGTCTGTGTGCCGACGAGCTGTGGGCTCGGCTGGGCCTGAGCAGCCCGACTATTATATAATGGAGCGGTCGCCCAACCGAGACGCCGAACGCCATGAAATCCATGATGTCGCTATCACGATCTCTGACTCGACGAGGATTCGTCGCAACACTGCTGGCGCTGATAGCGTTGGTGACGCGCAAGGTGCGAGGAACCCCTAGCCGTAGACGAAAAGGCGATCCAGCCCCAAGCGGCTGGTTCGGACACTGCTAAAAGCTGCGCCACCGTTCAACGAACTGGAGGCCATCGGCACTGTACCTGTTATGAAAAACAGTACATTCCGAACCAACGGTTCTCTGTTCGCCTTCTTCACTGCCTGCACTCTGCTCGGTTGTACGAGCGATCCTGCCACCGCTGAGATGCTTGATATGAGCACCGGTACCGATGCCGGAGTCGTCGAGACGCCGCTCGTGAACGCGTCGCTTTACAACACGGTATTGGGACGACCCACCGACTCCTCGATCGCGATCAGCGTTCTGGCCGCAAAAGCGGGCGATCAAGTGTTCGTTGAATACGGCACCCAGATCGACGCCACGCAAAGCGGCTTGGTGGGCTCCCAAAAGAGCGCAGCGGTGGCGTCCAAGAGCGGAGAGCCGATCGTCCTAGAACTCACCGGTCTTAACAAAGACACCAAATACTACTACCGGGTGCATTATCAGGTGGGCGGCGTAGGTGATGCACCAGACAACATCCACACCTTCCGTACCCAGCGCGCCAAAGGGAGTACGTTTCACTTCGGCGTGCAGGGCGATACCCATCCGGAGAGAAACAACAACAAGATGTTCCACTCCGAGCTGTTTACGCTGACGATGCAAGAGGTTCGGAAACGCCAGCCGGACTTGTACTTCACGCTGGGAGACGATTTCAGCATCGAGAAGGTGATTCAGGACTTCAAGGAAGCCAATTACCCGCTTGGCTATAGCTTCCTCCGTTCGGTAGAAGGAGTCGCCCCGTATAGCAAGTACCAAACACTCCCTAAGCCATTTCTTCAACCCATGATTGTCGATGGAAAATCCGCGCCGATCACCAATGCGGCCTACCTAGAGCTGCGCAATCGCTACTTCGGACTCATGGCCAATGCAACCTCGCTGATGCTGGTGAATGGCAATCATGAACAAGCTCATCTGGCCAACATTGGGGGCATCTTTAACAACGCGTCTGTGTGGGCTGCGGATGGACGACTGAAATACTACCCTCTGCCTGCTCCGGGGCCGTTTTACACAGGTGATGAAACCAAACTGGCCGCGCAAAATGGCTATCCAACCATCAGTGCCAGCGACGGACTTCTCCGTGATTATTACGCCTTTACGTGGGGTGATGCGCTGTTTGTGACCATCGATCCCTACTGGCACTCTGCGACCGTGTCTCCGGACAGTACGCTGTTTGCCGATCCAGAGCCGAAGTGGGGTGCCACGCTGGGAGATGCGCAGTATTCCTGGCTGAAACGGACGCTCGAACAGAGCGATGCGAAGTGGAAGTTTGTCTTTGCGCACCACGTGAACGGCAACAACCGAGGCGCAGCAGCGATCGTCGGTGTTCAGGAATGGGGTGGTGAATCAGGGTTTGCGACCAACAGACCCGGCTGGGCCAAGCCCATTCATCAGCTCTTTGCGGATACCAAGGTCACGATCTTCTTCCAAGGCCATGACCACATGTATGCACGCGAAAAAGTGGATGGAGTGGTCTACCAAGAGGTTCCCAATCCCGGTGACAACAGCTACTTCGCATACAATTGTGATGCCTATGCACCTGCGTCGATCACGTGGTCAGGACCGGCTGGCTACGGAGTGTACGATCCCTCTTACAGCGTTCGGATGCCGAACACCGGGTACTTGGATGTAACGGTTGCGGCGGACTCGGTGAAGGTGGACTATGTTCGCACCTATCGCCCGGTTGATTTGCAGAGCAATCCCAACAAGATATTCAAAGGGACGGAACAGAACGGAGAGGTCGCATTTTCGTACAGCATTCCCGGCAAACCCAGCGACAATCAAGCGAAGGACTTCCCGTATACCTGCATCGGCGCGGCACCGCCGAGTGGCTGGATCTACAACCCCTAAACAGCCAGCGAGGAATCCTAGCGCTCCTAGGATTCTTCCTCAGACTCCAACCCTTCCAGTTAGCGCGTATAACTGACGTTGAGTTCGCTGCTCGCGAGCGTGAGTCCGCTGATCGCTGAAGTCAGCACGGCTCCCGTCACCTGATTCGGTTGAGACGGTAGAGAGGGCTTCCCAGACAGCGCATAGACCGTGAACTTATACCACTTCTTGCCAGGCCCTTGCGAGCAAGGGGGGGAGTACGCGAGCAGCGGTCCATCACTCGTTAATCCGGCGGTGCCCACTCCCATCGAGTTTTTTGCGAGCGAACGGACGTTGCCAGGAATGCTGTGCAGCACCCAGTTCCACTTGAGCCCATCTGGAGCAACGGTGGTCATCATGATCTCGAACTCGACGGCTCCCGCAGGAACGCCGGTCCATGCTAGTGGCGGACTGTTCTTCGCACCATCACAGGTGTATTCGGTGGGAAGGACTCCTTGTTCGACAAAGTCGGGACTGGTCAGTGTGAAGACCTCCATGGCGGCGTCAACTGGTGGGGGAAGCGATCCATCCAGTTCTGTTCCCCCCGTGCTGCCGCTAGGGGATGAACAACCCATCACAGCGAAGACCACAGCCAGCGTCATCGAAGCGCGAAGTATCTGCATTAGGTTTCCTCATGTTGAACACGTCGGTTGAAGAAAATGGAAGCCACCAAAGTAGCGACAACTGCGAATCCTCCAAACCACAGCCAGAACCAATACCGCCGTACATCCCACGCTGAAGGTACGACTGGAGCGCGCAGTACGGAGAAAACTGAAGACTCACCGGGGGCAGCATAGCGCGTCGAAGGTTGGACAAAAGACACCACAGAGGGACCAAGTGTGGTGGGTAGTGACAGAGCCAAGGTTTTGGCATTTGGCACCGCCTGGGGTGCTTCCAGTCTGAGCCGAATCAGATCGCCGTGTTCTTTTTGCGCAGCAGAGAGCGTCGCGGCCATCGCCCGAAATTCGGGAGCAGACGGAAAACCGCGCAGAGCAAGTCCGACCCGCACACCATCCACCTCCAGCTTGGTTTCTGAATCGAGCAATTGACGCGCCTGCTGAAGGTGTGACAGCAGCTCTGGCTCACTCTCCGTCGCAATCGCCGTTGGTCCCACCTGCACGAGTAGGAATGGATCCAGTTCGACCATGACCTCGATATGTTGATCGCGAAGGGTCACCCGTGCGGTACTTAGATCGAGTGTGTGCGCTTGTACAGAGCCCGCCCAAAGCAGGCACGCAAGCAGAAAGGAATGCCGCCATCGTGTCATGGGAGTCACCGACAGTAGGTTCCGGTTTGGATCACGCCGCCAGTGGAATACGATTTATCTGTGAAGTCCCAGCATTTTGCAGTCGCTGCGGGCTTGTAGGAAATCGAGTACGTCTGTCCCATATGAACATAGGTCATGGTCCGCAGTCCGCTGACATCCTCGACGAGCTGAAGGTTCTGGACACCGCCCGGTGGCTTCAATCCCGGGGGCCTGCCACCGCCTCCTTGCTTGCTCAGCGGACTCACCCGTGGTGCTTTGGTGAGATCGAAGTCACCGACCAGGCACTGCGTGATGTACGGATGAACATCCGAGGTATGATAGCGGTAGCCATACGCTGGATCAGGCTTGGCATTACAGACATCGAGTTCCCCAGCGGCAATCGTTGATCCATCTGGGTTGGTGTTGCCGTAAATCGGGTAGCCGTCAAACCCCCAGCCGATGATCGCCGCCGGACCTTTGTTCTTCATCGCTGCCATCATGCAGGTGGGGGCCGCGTGATAGTGGTAATCATCGCCACGCCCCGAATGACCATTACATTGATCCAGCTCACCAATCAGCTTGGTGTCGGTCTTCGGATCGTACACGTTGAGATCCAACGTGCCCTGCGAGGAGTAGTCGTAGATAGGTACTCCGTTTACCGCGACCCCTAACGCGGCATCGATCGAGATCGGCTTGGCCCCTTTCACAGGTGACAAGGTGATCGGTGATACGTAGCCTGGTGCCGGAACTGGAACCTGATCATTGGTACCGGTAATCCCCGTCATCTTGACGTGATCGGGATAGGTGTCCGAAGTGACGGTTGCATACTTGGCATCGCAGCTCACCGTGACCTTGCCGCCAAATCCAGAGTCTTGAATGGACTTGGTGATGGCCGTGCAACGCTCGGGTGCCGTCAGTGTACCGGTGCCCAAGCCACCATCGCCGGTCCCTCCGTCTCCCAGTCCACCATCTGAGCCTGGTGTTCCCGTGCTGCTTACGCCATCGCAAGCGGTTGCCAAGACCGCCGCAGCCGCAATCGAAAAGATGGACGTACACCGGCCAGCGCTTCTATTCCGAGACATTCTGTCCGACATGTTGCGATCTCCCTGCTCATTGCTCGTTGACTGCGTGCTCGGGGTCCGAACACACACTCCCAGCGAAGACTCTTTACCCAAGAGTGTGCAAAAGGAATGTGGCCAAATGATGAGCGTGGTTTGTCGGTACTGTGTCCTTGCCACACTTCGCTACGAAATTGATTCTGCTCATGTTCTACTCATCGTTACGTGACAACCTCTCGGCAGTGGATCCGGTAGCCCGAGGGCGATTACATGAAGCTCATTCACCAAATCACGATCGTGATCCTGACCACACTCCTACTGGTCGTGGCACTCGTCGGCATTTCCATGTATGTCAGCGTAGAGCGGGGGTTTGCTCGCTACATTCGCGGACTAGAGGAAGCCCGACTGGAACCAGCCATCCGACGACTCACCGCACTGTATGCTCGCGAGCACTCCTTTGCGCAGCTACAGCGTGATCCAAAGCGATTCCGCAGTCTGTTGCGAAGAGAAGAAGACGAACGCCCACCGGTGACGCCTTTACAGAACGACAAAGCATCGGCTCGACCGATTGACAGAATGAATCCGACGACTGAGCGTTCGGATCGACCGCGTGAGCTGCGAGGTACCGACCCGCTGGAGCTTCCACCGCGAGCCACACTGTACGATTCAGAACGCCACGCACTCATCGGGAATGGAACGTTGGCCACCGATGCATCGCGGATTTCACTCATCGTGGACGGTGTGACCATCGGTTGGTTAGGAGTCCGTGCCATTCCCCGGATCGAGGGAGAACTAGATGTTCGCTATCTGCACCAAGTGCGCGGACAGCTCCTGTTCATCGCGTTGGCGGCGGTGTTACTAGGACTGCTCGCTGGGTGGCTGCTGGCGCGCAGACTGCTGCGGCCTATTGATGCACTCAGTCAGGGAACCCGACGGTTGCGTGCTGGCGACTACGATTCTCGGATCGAGCTGGCCCGCACAGATGAGTTGGGTCAGCTTGCTCGGGACTTCGATGCACTGGCTGTCACGCTCGGTGAAGATTCGCGTGCTCGCAAACGATGGGTCGCCGATACCTCGCATGAGCTGCGCACCCCGATCACGATCCTTCGCGCCGAGCTGGAAGCGATCCTAGATGGAGTGCGCCCCGCTGACGCCGCCGCCCTTCGTTCGCTACATACTGAGATCATTCGACTTGGCAAGCTGGTTGACGACCTCAGCGAGCTGGCCCGTGCCGATCGCGGTGAACTCACCATCATCCGTGCGCCGCTGTCGCCAGTTGGAATTCTCAGTGAGAGCCTGGCCTTGTTTGGCAATCGACTCGGGCAGCGCGGTATCCGCGTCGAACTAGACCTGCAAGCAGCCCAGAGCGCCCGGATCCTGGGAGATCGCGTTCGACTTGGCCAAATCTTCACGAACTTGCTTGAAAACTCGGCTCGCTATACCGATGCGAACGGCACCTTGCGGATCACGGCTCAGCTTGCACCTCAGCAGTTGGTTCTCCGATTCGATGACTCAGCCCCCGGTGTGCCCGATGACGCCCTGCCCCACCTATTCGATCGGCTCTATCGTACGGAGTCCTCGCGATCTCGCGCCCATGGCGGGTCCGGTCTTGGATTATCAATCTGTCAGCGGCTCGTCGAAGCCCATGGTGGAACCATCACTGCCAGCGCCAGCCCTCTGGGAGGACTTCGCATGCAGATCATGATGCCGCTACTATAGCCACGTTACTGCGAGTAATAATGGGGTCGGTCGCCATGGTTTCCGAGACTCACTCCGTATCCCCAATCCTGATCGTTGAAGATGAACCCAAGCTCGCCGCCGTGCTCGCCGACTATCTGCACGCCGCAGGTTTCGCCACCGTACAGCTTGGGAATGGTCTCGATGTGGCTCCTTTCGTTCGCGAGCATTCACCGCAGCTTCTGCTCCTCGATCTGATGCTGCCCGGGCGAGGTGGTCTAGAGGTTTGCCGCGAGGTTCGGACCTTTAGCATCGTACCCATCATCATGGTCACTGCGCTCGTCGAGGAAATCGACCGCCTGCTGGGTCTGGAACTGGGCGCGGATGATTACATCTGCAAGCCGTTTAGCCCACGTGAGGTCGTCGCCCGTGTCAAAGCCGTGCTCCGCCGTCCGCCACTTGTCACGGGTGCAGGTCAGCGAGTCGGGGCTTTTCTTCTCGACGAAGCACGGATGAGGATCAGCTTTCATGGGCAGCGACTCGATCTAACCACCAGTGAGTACCGACTGCTGCGAAGGCTGCTGCTGCATCCCGGCCGAGTGTACTCAAGAACCCAGCTTCTCGTTGAACTGCACGGCACCGATGATGAGTCGTTCGATCGTGCCATCGACACCCACATCAAAAACCTACGTAAAAAGCTCGCCAGTGTCAGCAGTGACACCAGCGTGTTGCGTTCCGTGTACGGCGTGGGCTATCAGCTCGACACTGAATGATCCACCGCCACACGGCGGAAACAATCATCGCACATCGTTTCTCCACATTCCTTGTGCATCCTACTAGGTAGGAGGACATAGCGATGCGCACGGTATTGGTTTCGCTTCTGGCTCTGGGCTCCATCGCCTGCGGTACTGGTGCCACCAACAGCAATCCCACCCCGAGTTCTCTACATTTTCAGGGACAGGCGTGGGCTGACAACTGGTTTGCGATGTACCTCGGGGACCGCATGATCGTGGAGGACTCTGTTCCGATCACCACGGAGCGGTCATTCAATGCCGAGACCTTTTCTTTTGATGCGAACTATCCATTGGTACTGGCGTTTGTCATCAAGGACTACAAACAGAACGACTCTGGACTGGAGTACATCGGGCTTCCAAATCAACAAATGGGCGACGGTGGATTCATCTTTCAGCTCAAAGACAACCAACTCGGAAGGATTGTGAACACCTCGAACGCTGCGTGGCGCTGCAAGGTCATTCACAGAGCCCCCTTGAACAAAACCTGTGCCAAAGATCCGAAGCCAGAGCTGACCTGTATGTCGATGATCGAGTCCGAGCCGGTCGGCTGGAAGGAGCCTGCGTTTGATGACAGCACATGGGCATCTGCAACCGAGTACACCGCTGCGGCAGTGGGCCCCAAAGATGGCTATTTTCAGATTCCATGGGACTCCGCAGCGCGGCTGATTTGGACCTCCGATTTGCAGATGGACAACACCTTGCTGTGCAGATCCCGCGTCGCTGCGCCCTAGGATGGCTGGTCCGTGCAGACTCTGTTACTTCGGCAGCGCCACCCAGGTATCATCGATCTGCGCGTTCTTGCGGGTCGCCGTTTCATTCGTGGGCAGCCAAGCGCGCACATACTCCGAGGTCACTTTGTCCGGGGTCACAGTTACCCGCAAGTGACCGGCGCTCGCCAGGATGGTTCCGCTGGTGTAGTGATAGGCGCTCGCCAGCATCGCCGCGTTGTTGGTGTTCTTGGCACTTGGCTGCGGCACTTCCTGATAAACGATTCCGTCCAGATCCTGTTTGGCGTACAGGTGATCGTGTCCGTGAAACACTGCGGTGACCTTGTTATCGATGAGCAGTTGGTGAATCGGCTTGCTCCAGCCTGGGCGCTTTCCGGCAAATCCGGTGGTTCCATCCGCGTTCTTACCGCCCCACTCAAAAAACGGTGCCGCTTCGACTCCGCCGCGCATCTGTCCATCGAGTCCACCGACCAGGTTGTGCAAGAACACAAACTTGAACTTGGCGGTGCTGGCGGTCAGCGTTTGCTCCAACCACTTGAACTGACGATCTCCCAAGGTCCACGCCCAACCATCGGTACTGCTCTTGGTCTTGGTCTGCCAAAACGGATCGAGCGCCACAAACAGCGCGTCGCCCCACTGCCAGGAATACCAAGCGGCCCGCTGTCCAACGAGCGGCTCTGTCATCGAATCACCTCCGTAAAAACCATCTGGAGTCGGATTCAAGTAGAACTTTTTCCGAGCCAGTGTTGCCCAGGTGGCAATGTCCTGACCGGTCCCCAAAGACAGATAACCCAGCTCTCCTTCGTGATTGCCATTGACCAAAAACAACGGCGAGGAGTGCGCAAACAGTCCGAAGTGTCCACGTTCGTACAAATAGCGCGTATCGGTAACCGCCTGGTTGGGCGCTGCCATCACCACGGCATCAAACGGCTGGGTGTGCTTTTCGCACATGAAGGTATCGCCCAGGTCGATGTGAAAGTCTGGTGCATCGGCAAGGACATTGCCCAGTGTGCGCCGGTACATTTCCAGCACCGAGTTTTCGTCGAGATGAGAGTCTGCTTGGAGTGTGAACCGGAAGGTCGATCCAACGGCACGTTGGGTATGAAAGGAGTGCTCTGTCGCAGCCAGGAAGTCCGCACTCCCCGGACGTCGCCAACGCACCCGATAGACATACCCCGTATTGGCGCTCAATCCATCTACGGAGATCACAAACGGCGTTCCAGCGGAGTACACTGCGGGAGTGGTCTGGATCGAGTACACACCCGGTGCAGTACCGACTTCGATGTACGCTTCCAGCGGCTCCGCAGGCACCATACTCACTGCGATCGATCGCGTGGTGGGACGGCCGAGGATCTCGCTGGCTTGCAGCGGTGGCGTGCTTCCTGTTGCAGGTCCACCACCGTCGGTAGATCCGTTCGGATCACCCGTGTCCATGGTGGTGGTAGACAGACAGCTTGCCAGCAGGAGGGACAGTGCGGTGGTTTTCTTCATGAAGATACAGTGCCGCCTCCTCTCTTTTCGTTGAACCGATGGTGAGGGGGTGGTGATGGTTGGTAAGCTCTTTGCGATTCCTCTGCGTTTGCTTGTGGTGATCGGGCTGCTGCTGTATTCGGCAGTTGTTGGTGCTACGAGTCGCATTTTGCTGCTTCACCAGCCGCCGTGGAGCACGCAAGAGGTGGCGCTACAGGAAGCACTGCGCATCTATCTTCGCGATCTCCATTGCGCGATTGTGGTCGAAGACGCGCCTGCTGCTCTGCTGGGGGCACGCGATCTCGCGCAGATCGCTCAACAAGGTCGTCGTGTCGATGCAACCGTTGTGGCCTGGTTTTCCGACGTCGATGGCCTGCGATTCCTTGCTCTGCGGGTGTCATCTGGTGATGTACAGAGCACCTCTGTCATTCCGAGCGGAGATGTGGATGTCGTGGCACCTACGTTGGCGCTTAAGCTGCGTGCCTTACTGATCGGAAAAGCCGATCGGTCCACAATTCCTGAATCGGCATCCGACACGCATAATAAATTGGAGCTGGCGGGAAATCCTGCTGGGAATTCTAAGGAGTCTCCAGTGGCACCGCCTGCGGACTCCGCGCCCCCGGTAACGGCGGCCACTCCCTCTGTCCTTTCGGTCCAGTCGATGGATCAACCTAGTGCTCTTGCGCGAAAGCCGCTCGCTATACATCTGGAGCTTGGGCTGGGCTACGCATTGAATATTCCGACCGACCCGACGTGGCTACGACATGGACTAGAGCTGCGAGCGGGACTTGTGCTTGGTTCGATTCCGCTGCTGATCGAACTAGACGGTGCGATCTTTTCGCGTCCCAGTGCAGTTGTTGGTCCATACCAACTCACGATGACCGACGTACCGCTGGGACTTTCGCTGAGCGCCCGTCTTTCACGGTCTCGATTGGAGCTGTCTGCGGGAGTGCGGACCAGCCTCCATATCCTGAATCTTGGGGCGACCATGGGCGATAGCCAGGCAGACAACACACGCCGCTTTTCCGCTGGATTGGGAGTGCTGGGGCAGGTGCGGGTTCGACTGGTCCGTTTTGTTTCGCTGAATCTGGCCATCCAGGCAGAGGGCACCGTTCCCAGACAACGATTTACCGTGGCGGGAGAGGATGCCGCAGACCTCGGCTGGTTCCGGTTTGGGGCATCCCTCGGCGCGGTGTTTCGGGTGCGCTGATGTGGGCACGCCTGTTTTCAACGAATCACCGGAAGCCGGCACTGTATCTAACGATGCGCGCAAACCCTTACCGATCGAAGTTCGATCCGGAGATGGAGCCAGCACCGAGCTGGCTCGCGGGTTGTCTCGATGGGAAGGCCGAGGCGATCGCGGCGATGTTCAAAGAACATCTGCACACCGTCGAAAGAGTGCTATTTCGACTGGTGGGCCCAACGCCGGATCTACCGGACCTGGTGCAAACCGTGTTTGCCGAGACCATCCGTTCACTGCCGCGCTACCGAGGGGAAGCTAGCTTCAAGACGTGGCTCACCAAGATCGCGGTCTACACGGCGCAGCATCATCTCCGTGCGGGCCGCGTACGGCGACTGGTTCCGCTTGAAGCGGTGCCATCGGAACGACTCGGAGTTCATCAGCAAGACCTCGATCGCGACATTGATGAACGGCGGCTGAGCGTTCGATTGCACTCCCTACTCGATCAAATCTCCCCTAAAAATCGAATCGCGCTGCTTCTGTTTGGAGTCGAGGGTCGCTCAGCCGCAGAGGTAGCGGCCCTCATGGGGGCCAGTGAAGTAGCCACACGATCCCGGGTATTCCTGGCTCGGCGAGAGCTGCGAGCGCTGATCGAAGCCGATGAGGAATTGTCGGCGATGGCGGA
>CALLYL010000377.1 GCA_937859535.1 uncultured Myxococcales bacterium | reverse complement strand
ATCTCAATAACTCTTCTGTAGTACCTTTAAACTCCTGAGCAAGCGACATACCAGTGCTGTCGACTCGTCACTCTTCGAAGGAGAGCGGAAGCGATCGGCGCAGCAGCTAGTACGAATTCCAATCCGAATTGAAAGATTCGGTTTTGGTCCGCGCAAAGTGAGTGCTCGCTGTCGTGATTCATCGACTCATGATTGGATTCTGGCGCTCAGGCTGCCGTTCGCAGCATCACGGAGGTACGCCGTCTCATTACTGGAGGCTTCGAGGGGTGCCGAAGGGACTTGCGGAGCCCCGACAGAACCTCCGTCGCTTCACTGAGGGTTGGTCTAGCCGATGGTTCAAGGGATAGCATCGACGTAATGAGCTCTGCCAAGGCTGCCGGAACCTGGGGGGCCAAGCTACGGAGCGGAAACAGAGAGCCCGCACACTGAGCGCGGATTTCCAGCTCAATGGTGTTGCGAAAGAATGGTCGGCAGAAAGAGAGTGACTCAAACAACAGAGCGCCCAGCGAATACACATCGCTACCCGCGCTCACACAAGCGGGCTCTGTAAGCTGCTCCGGTGCTGCATAGCCGGGTGTCCCAAAGCCAAACGGAGAGCGACTCACCAATATCTTCTGTGGTGCGAGCTGCTCGGTGAGGAACCGCGCCAATCCAAAGTCGAGAAGCTTGACCGTAAATGAGTCCAAGGATTGCCCCGGTGACTCCCACCAGATGTTCTTCGGATGAAGGTCGCAGTGAACAATATGCTGGCGGTGTAGCTCGGTCAGTGCAGCCGACAACTGTAGCGCAGCCTCAATCACCACCGTGACAGGGAGTCGCCGCTGAGACGCAAGCACTGCCGACAAAGTCCGTCCTGGCTGTCTGTCCATGACCAGATAGGGACACTCGCCAGCTAGCCACCCATCGTCATGGGCCCCCACAAGGTGTCGATGACGAACGAGCCGGGCGATTCGCATCTCTTGCTCGAATCGCTCCAGATCGGAGGCCGATCGACAGGAGGTCTTCGGTATCTTGATCGCAACGGCGCGCCCACTGGATTCATGAGTCGCCGCATAGACCAGGGCAGTTCCTCCTGCTGCGAGTAGCCCTTGCAGGCGATATCCGGGAATCGAAGGCTTACGGATCGATGGGAGCCTGTGCGCGTGCTTCACATCAGGCAGGAATAGCAATCGCTATGCCGTCTGGAGAGGAATGATTCTCAACGTACAATGAGCGATGCGCCGATTCCTAGTCCAGGAGACAACAGGAGCAACAGCGACGATGATCTCTGTTCGGAACTCGATATCAACCACTGGCCAACCGGATCATTCACGGCACGAGCTGCCCGATGTCCGATTGGGTCTCGCCCCTCCAATGGGCACGCCCACTGGGCAATGTCAGGACACACGACACTTGGTGCCCACCGTGTCCACCTACATTCCGTGAGCTTGTATGCTCAATCCCAGTTGCAAAGCGGAGATTGCAGAGAAGGTCTCCTTTACAAAGAAGAGGCCAAACAAGCACCTAGGAATCAGCCCAAAGAGCCCATTTCTCGACGAGAAAGTCACCACCGCGTTCCTTGGCACAGATTCCGCTATAGCGACCTGTCAGTATGGAGTCTTCACAAGCGGTGGCTGACCCGCGATTTCAGCGGATTATTTCGATCGATGTCATCGTCGGACAAGAGCGCCGTCCTCGGCGTTCGTTCATCAAGCCATCCCGGCTCCTGATAGGCCGACTGCCAACCTCAGACATCCTATTTGGTGCCAAGGAACAGACCGTCTCCTCTTCTCACGCAGAGATTATACAGATCGAAGGAAAATTGGTCCTGCGCGATCTGGACAGCCGAAATGGTCTTTGGATTCCAGGGACAGGAGATCGCACCGGCACGCGGATCAAAGAGCTCATCTTAGATGAATCCGAAGAGCCAAAAGACATCACTTTGGGACCAGGTGGGCCACTGTGCCGAATCTATGTCGGCAGCGTCATACCATTTTCCGATTACTTGGTCACCGGTCAGCTTGGCGAAGGCGGCATGGCAACCGTCTTTATGGCCCGCAAGGCCCAGGGGCCCGAGCGACCCGTCGTACTGAAGCTGATCGCGCAGAGTCTGCTGCTGAGCATTGACCCAAGGGAAGCCAAGGCGATGTTTGAACAGGAATCGCGGCTGTCTCCCTTTGTCATTGATGCCAATGTCGTCAACATCTTCGATACAGGTTGCTGGGAAGGCACCCACTACATTGCGATGGAGTATCTGCGCGGGGTGAACCTGTCATCGGTCATCAAGCAGCTCCACCGCAAAGGTCTGCGCTGTCCTTTTCCCCTGGCGGCAGCGCTGGTCAGTCGGGCATGTCTGGGACTGCATGCGGCCCATGAAGCCCGAGATGAAACCGGAGAGCCACTAGGTATCGTACATCGGGACTTCACTCCAACCAACATCATGTGTACTCCGGATGGCGAGGTAAAGCTGATTGACTTCGGTGTGGCTCGTGCTCTGGGAAAGCGGTCACTGGTCTCACGCGGACAGTTTGTGGGCAAGCCTGCTTATGCAGCCCCAGAGCAGATTAGGAGTCCTCAGGAGGTCGATCGCCGCACCGATGTATTTGCAGCGGGCGTCATTCTGTACGAGCTTGCGGCGGGCTGCTCGCTTTTCCAAAGAGAGACGGACTTCGCAACGATGGATGCGGTGATCTCTGCCCCGATACCGACCATCCCCGATGCCCCACCAGCTCTGATGGATCTCATCAACAAGACGCTCTGTCGCGACCCAATCGGTCGACCCCAGACCGCCGCGCAACTGGCTGAAGAGCTAGAGCGATTTACCCTCAGCACGCACGGTGAGCTAATGCGTCGCGGAGCGGTGGCGCAGGCACTCTCTGCGCTGGGAGTGGATCTGGTACCCCCGCCAGCTCGTCCATTGACAGCTCGCCCAGCTCTGTTTCCCACACTTGTGCACACCCCAGCAGATATCAAGTCGCCAGCATCCTCCGATCGTGTCGTCAAGCCAAGAGCTGCTCCAGCACGGGCGAATCCAGAGGCACCTGTGCAGCTCGTGCTGGGTGAGTACACCTGCCAAGTGGGTCGTCAGATTCATCTGCACCAAGAAAAGACGGGCGCTCCACTGCTCTCGGTTTGCTACGAGGTACAGATTTCCACATCCTCAAGCGGCGAGGTCACGTCGGCACGACTCCATCTGTACAGCGGAGAGCAGGCGTGGTCTTCACCAAGAGCCGAGAGCTCACTCAAGCTCTCCCAAGTTCTGGAGCAACTCCGACCACTCTTTTCGAACGTGCTGATAGAGCCACTCTTTGCGGGCGAAGCTTGGTCCGCTGGACCCTTCGCGGTCTTGGTAGGTCGATCGGACCATCAACAGGGATGGAACGCCGCCGCCAAGCGCGCCGAGGATACGCCAGCCCGATTGTCCCTACTAAGGCAGTTGTGCACTTCGCTGTTTGCTGCTTGCCAACAACTGCCGCTGTTCGTACACGGCGGTCTGTCTCCCAATCAGCTCACGGTCCAGACCCAGGATGAACAGCCGCAGGTTCTGCTGACGCTGGGCCACAGCATAGACGCACTCCTTGGTCTGGCTCTGCCCGGCGCTACGACAGGTTCCGAACCGGACCCCTATCAGGCACCTGACTCGGCTGCAACCTCCGCCTCGGATGTCTTCTCGATCGGGATGCTCGGCTATGAACTATTCGGAGGCGATCTACAGAGTGCGTGCCTTGCTGTATCCAATGGTGGTCTGCCTCCGCCCATTCCACCTTGCGTAATGGTCTCGCCCCACCTTCGAGACGTACTGATGGAGTCGCTGCGAGTGTCCTCTCATCTACGTCCGTCGATTGCGGCACTCTGTCGGGCGCTTGGGAACCGAACGATACCAAGTCCACGGACTCTGTTGCCCATTCAGGTGCCACAGACCGAGATGACTCGCGAGGTTAACCATCCCGACGATGCGAAGCTATTCCTAAGTACCTTAAAGATCGACAAAAGCGGTGTTCAGGGACTACGAGTGCTTCCCTTTTCAAACGTGCCGAACCTACTGCCGGCCAAGCTGGGAATCCTACTTTTTCGTGGACTCTTTGCTGTCGAGCTGTGTCATGGAGAGCAGTCACAGGTGTTAGGTGGTGGCGGGCATCGGCTCTATGGTGAAGGTGCCATCTCCGGGGACAAGCGGCTCCTGCTGCTCCAACCGGGAGGTGTCTTTGACATCGGAAGCCGCTCGCAGCGCCGACTACAAAAGATTGAATACCTGCGCGTTCTGCTACGACCCGAGGTAGCCGTGGATCTACCCCAGCTCGGAATCAGGATCATGCCAGAGGAAGAGCGCTTGGCCATTCTGCTGTGGACCACGGATGTTCGCAGCGGAGATCATCATCTGCTGTGCGTGCAGATAACGGAGTGAACCATGCCGAAATCAGATGACGAGGTAACATCGTTGGAAAATGCATCCTTATTGACGTATCTTGGGAATCACACACAGATTACAGGATTACAGTCAGAGATCAACTATGAACTGATCTCAGGTACAGACAGCGAAGGCTCCATCGTTCCAATGGTGATCGGACGCGGTCGCTTCGCAAAGGTATTCAAAGCTTGGCAAAGAAGCGCGGGTCTCAACGTCCGCCCTGTGGCGATCAAGATACTCCACGAAAACGTAGAGCGAAACTCAGAATTGCTGTTCTCGCAAGAAATACATCTGCTGAAGAGCTTGACCAACAATAGCTCTGACAGAGTTATCAACATACTTGACATTTTGCGGTTGGGACCGATGGCCATGTGCGCCAACTGCGGTCAGACCTATCACCCCAAGTGTCCAAAGTGCGGCCAACAACTATTAGAGCGCTTCGACACACCGGGTGAGGCTTATCCAGCATTGCGATGCCCGAATCAGCGCTGTCGATATTTGGTAACTGGGGAAACAATTCTAAATTGTGCAGGTCCGCTGTTTGGCCATCCCGCCAAGCCCTGCTGTACAGAAGAACGAAGTCCACGAGCACAGCGAGGAACCTTGATCAATTTTGTCGACAGAGAAGCAGTTGTTATGGAGCTGCTTGGCCCTCCGCTTTCGCGATTTCATGAGCATCAAAAGAACAACTATCATCGAATCTGTCGAGAACACGGTTTGATTCCACCTACTGCGAGCGGCGAGTCCGTGGATCGCAGCTCGACGTCTGATCATCAAGCCAGCTCTGGTCTTCAGCCCATACGGCCCGAAGAATGGACATACATCCAGAAAGTCATGTTGTTAGAAAAAGTTCTGCTGATGGTTCAACTCGCAGAAGGTGTCGCTTGGCTGCATAGCGAGCAACAAATCATCCATAAAGACATTGCGCCAGACAACATTATGCTGACTCATTTGAAGCCAGTGATTGACCAAGATGGGGTCAATCACCGATTTGGTCAAGCCAGCTTGAGCGATACGATCACAACGTTGGCAACGTTACCAACCCCTGGCTGTATGCTGATCGACGTTGGACTTGCTGACAAAGTCGTACTCACCAAAGCATATTACGAGGAGCCAGTCACCACCCTTGCGACCGAAAAAGTTTCTTTTCTTTCCTTGGAAGCTCGCACCCGCAGGCAGCATATCAATCAGCATATTGAGTTCGATTTGGCGGGAAGAAGATTCGTGATACCAGACAGCCTCCGTCCAGACAAAGGCGGTGAGCAAGCGATCAAGGTCGGCGACCTACTCATCGAAGAGAGCGATCCCAATCAACGATACACCATGCGAATCGAGGCAATTGAGCAAGATGCACAAGATCGCCGGTTATATCGCGCAGTTTTCGCCGGGGAGGCACCACCAAATCCTCAATCCCGGCAATTCGAAGTTGTCCAACTTCTTGGTGAGCCACATGACATCTATGCGCTGGGTGCGGTATTCTATTTCATCTTGACTGGTGAATACACGGATGTCCGCAGACTTCAGAATATCGCGGATCTCCTGTCAGATTTACAAGTTCCGCTAACGGCGGACGCACTGGTGAATGGATTTCCAAACTTTGTGCTCTGTCGCGACCAACTACCAGAAAAATTTTATCAAGATGAATTGCTGGTGTTGATCTTGCGGGCAATGGTTCGTGGAAGACCAGAGAGTTTCGTACACAGTCGAACAGATCGTGGTGCCGAGCCATCACAAAAGCTCTTGCAAGAAACGCGGCAGATTTACAATAGACTCAAAGCAGAAATTTTATCGACAAACAGCGTGCGCGTCTTAGAAGAAGTGCAGTCTGCGCATCGAAACCTTTCAGAATACCATCGGTCTCTGATTCGGCAAATGGAGCAATTGGCCATAGAGCAAGATCAGAAGACGCTGGCCCATCATACCGAACTAAAGCGTGTTACCAGCCGGAATCACATCTTACTGGGGACGCTGGTTGCAACGATCCTGGCTGGGATAGGCACTTTCTCAGCACTGGCTGGATCAGCAAGCCCAGGTCACGATTTACGTAGAATAAGCGATGAGTCAATTGACAAGCACACGAACGCCTCATCGCGACCCAGACCATTAACACATTAGACATCGGTGGCAGTCCAGTGTCCCTAAATAATTCTGAAATACCAGCCGAGACAAATATGCGCATTACACCAGCTCACAAAGTGTCGATTGTTAAGTCCGAAACGATGAGTGAGGACTGCCAACGGAATACTCCGACCCCAAGGAGCGCTGGCTGCAAACTAGAGAATATATCAAGAATTGCCCAGCGCTCGACGCCTTTACACGTCAGCGATAACCAGATTGATCCATTAGAGATGGGATCGCTGCTAGCCGAGGGATCACGCTTTGTTGTTTACGAGCATCCGTGGCACGGTGAAGAATTGGATTTTAGACATGTGGTCAAAAAGGCCCGTCCCCATATAGCCACAAATGCTGAATTTATTAAGCGACTGAATCGCTTCTCGGATCGCCTGATGGCGCTGCGACATACTCACATCGAAGATGTGGCGGCGGTACAATTCGGCCTGGGGGATTGCGCTCTACTTTGTGAACGAATCGACGGTGAGAACCTCGCACAGGTCTTGCAAAAAGGCGGACGTCCCACACTGGAAGATGCCCGGATCATCTGCAAACAAGTGGCAGAGGCCCTCGATGCCGCCCACTCCGTTGGCTTCTTCCATGGTTGTTTGTCTCCAGAACGAATCCACTTCACTCAAGAATACAAGCCCGGTGGTGGCGGACTGATTCACGTCAAGGTTCGTGGCTTTGGAATGGGCAAGCCTCTCACGGGGGGGCTCTTCGGAACTCCTTCCTATCTGGCACCGGAACAGGTTGATCCCGATGCCACATCCCTTGATCCGACCCCGCTTGCGGAACAGTTTGTACTGGCCTCTCTTCTCATCGAGATGCTCACCGGACGACAGGCCTTTGGGGGACTGACTCTGCAAGCGGTGCGCAACAAGCTACTGCGACAAGACCCGACCCATATTGAGTGGAGAGGGGCCTCGCAAGAGGACATTCGGCGCGTTCACAGAGTCATCGAGCGAGCGCTCCATAAGCGACCCGAGCAACGATTTCCTCGTCTGTCAGACTTTGTTGCAGAGCTGGAACGACCTGGTCTCGCAAGTGTCTTGCTGCCCGTTGGCCCACTACATCGGGAATCCCGGGTCGAACCCTCGCTGATGCTGGATCGCCAGAAGATTCAGTCCGATCTGCCAACGCTACACGTTCTGCCAAGCAGACTCGGCCTTGGGCTTCCTATCAAGATTCCTTCTCGCGATGCGGAGTCCTTGGCCCAGCTACGCCCGCTGTCCCGCTCTGGACAGACGCCTACACCCGGCTCGGATCCAAACGCCACCGTACTACTGACCAAGCAGGCGAGCGTCCTCCAAAAGCGGGAGCGCACTCAAACAGGGAAGAGGCTCGGAGCGTGGCCGCTTTGGAGCGGCATCCTCCTACTGGTTGGCGCAGCCGTCGTTGGAATTGGAGTGCTGCGGAGACCCCCACGAGCCTCGGAGCATCAAACACCAACACTGTCGAAAGGCACCGCCACGGCGACTGAGGGTGCCCCCCCCGCTAGGCACACCACCGTAGAGCACGGGGTGCCGCCAACGATGACGGTTGAAGAGAGGCCAAACCGACCCAAGTCGACCGGGCTCCGTGGGAAGACCAGCAAACCAGTTGGGCCCCCCAACATGAAGCCACGAGCAGACAAAAAGAGCCCCCGCCCCAACTGAGTGAACCGAATCGGCTTGTACATAGTACAGAAGGCAACCCAGTCATGACGGATCAAGACTTTGGCAATCGTGACCCCTTTGGCGGTCGCGTTCTCAAGCAGCGCTTTCGGTTGGATGAGCGGATCGGAACTGGTTCCATGGGGGCCGTCTATCGGGCCTGGGATCTGCGAATCGAGCGCTGCTGCGCGGTGAAACTCCTCCGCCCGGACCTCACCAAGCAAAGTGCGATCGTGGTGCGATTCCTGGATGAAGCGAAGATCATTTCACGACTCTATCATCCGAACATTGTCGAGATGATTGAGTTTGGGGAGGACCACGATGGAATCCTATTCTTCGTCATGGAGTTCCTAAGTGGTCAGGATCTCCATACGCTTCTTCAACGAGAGTCTCAGCTCTCTCCGCAGCGAACGATCGACATCGTAAGGCAGGTTGGGAGCGCGCTGCACTCGATGCACTTGGCCAATGTTGTACACAGAGACATCAAGCCTCGGAACGTCTTTATTGTTCAAGACGAGTCCAGCAAGTCTCCCACCGCCAAAGTCATCGACTTCGGTCTCTCGAAGTGGCTGGATGGTCAGGATCGGGCTTCGGACGGACTGCTCATTGGGACTCCTGAATACCTCCCCCCAGAAGCCTGGAGCGGACAGAGTCGTTTCGTCGATGCCAGAGCGGATCAGTGGGCACTGGGCGTCATGACCTATCGAATGCTGACCGGCCGACTCCCTTTTGAGTCGCGAGATGATCCCGCCGCACTTGCCTATGAAATTCGCACCCGCAATCCGCGCTCGATGCGTGACCTATCGCCAGACATTCCTGAGCATGTTGAGCAAGCGGTAGCCCGTGCTCTTGCCAAGGAAAAGGAGCATCGCTTTGCCTCGGTCTGCGAGTTCGTACGGGAGCTATCTCGACTGCCGCTTACCATGCCGCTCATCACCTCGCCCGCTCGTCCAATCGACACCCTTCTCAAACGAGAGACCTCTTTTCCGTTTCCGATGCTGCCCAGTACGCTGCTTCCCACTCAGCCCGTTCCTCCCCCCTTGGAGCGAGACGAGCTGATCACGACCCAGCTCCTTGCCCAAGTTCCAGCAGATCCCGAGCCGGTCACTCGCATGGCCCCTGTCCAGTCCGCATCTTCGCAAGACCAACTGACCGCGCTTCGTCGGCTACCATCCGCAAGGGCGACGAAGCCAGCACGCCACTGGGCCGTTCCTTCTTGGACTCCCTGGCTGGTCACTGCGGCACTCCTAGGTTGGAACGTAAGGGGCCTGCGCGTAGAACCGCGAAATGTGGAGGGAGTCAGCACAGAACACAGAGTCTCTCCGATGATCCAGAACAGCCCAGTGGCAACGGAAGGTGGCAGCGTCGCACCAGGGGTTTTGGCAGATTCGCCGCTATCACGGACAGAGAAGCCCATTCGCGAAGAACTGATGCGAGACCCATCCCCTGTCTCCGAACCGACGAACTCGGGACGTCATCCTCATCCGGTAGTAGTGCCCCACATTGGTGCGCCGACGCCTAGTGGGAGTGTCAAGCATGGTGCGTCCCCCAAGCGTTCTGCAAATCAAGGCACCGCTAAGACCTGGCGGGGATAACTCGTTCGTGTTCCCAGATGAGATGAATGTCCGAGTAACAGCGTAGTTTCCAAACACAACTGGAATTTCGGTTTGCAGAGTGTGGGTGTTTTTGGATCAGCCGTTCTGCCTTCCTCAAGAAAGGTGCCTGATGCAGCACCAGCTACAGGTTGGCACGAAGTTGGCATCTACAGACAGAGTGAAGATGTTGATCTCTTTGGACAGGGGACTGGTGTGATGATTGCAGTAGACTCGACACATCGTAGCTACAACAGGGCTCGATTCGGCCAAGCGCTGACGTACCCCGCTCTGCGCTGGCTGGCTCTCGCTATGGCGATACTACTGTGGCTCCTTCTTGTTTCCGTCTCCACTGCCACGGCGAAGACGCCTCGAGCGCTCCTCGTCCTAGGGGTGACAGAGTCCGGCCAACTGAGAAACGATCTCCGGGAAGGGATCTCGCAGGTGCTACGTCGAGCCGGAGCAAAGGAGCTGGCAGAGGCAAGTCTCACAGATCGTGAGCTACTCTGTGATGAAGCAGTGTGTCTGGCCAAACTTGCGAAGGAATACGGTGTATCCCTGCTTGTCTCAGCGCGCATCCAGCGCAGTGCCAGCGGCGATCGCAGCGTCCATATGTTCATTTTTGACGCGACCAGCGGTCGTGATCTCAGCGATCGGGTGCTCTGTAGCGAACGGAACCTCTCCCAACAGATTCAGGCGCTGGCCAATCGATTGTATGTAACCTTCACGGAGAATGCTAGCGACCCAGCGGAATCGGCCACTCAGGATGACGCCTCGTTGGATGCTTCCGGTGGCTCAGATGAACCAGCTCCCACGGGCACGTCCAGTGAGCCATCGAACACCAGTCCAGCGGACCGCAAACTGGCCGCCTCCCTGGCCCTGCGACCACCCACTGATCTATCAGCACAGCGGCCGCTGAGGTATCGCAAGCGCTGGCTCTGGACCGCCATCGGACTGGCCGGACTCAGCGTAGGTCTGTTCGCCACAGCAGTCGTACTACACCGTCAAGAAGGACTACCGACAGGACACTCTGACTGTCCCGAAGCGGGGCGGCCAACAGCCATGTGCGCATATAAGTATTACAGCCTGCCTGAGGCCAGTTATGGACTGAGTGGACTATCGGCAGCCGGCAGCATAGCCGCATTTACGTTCTTTTACATAACCGAATCAAGGAAACCGTAACATGACCAAAATCACAATCAACCCACTACTGGTAGCGATCCTCTGCATCACTTCACTATGTTCCTGCGATCGTTTTCGCGTGAACATTTGCCAAGCGAATCCAGACTACGAATCTTGCATCAATCCAACGGGATCATCTGACCCCACTGAAGCGAATCGATTTGATATGTCGATGAGAACTTCTGCCACTGATTTGGCAGGCCCTACCAACGGTACAAAATTCAAGAATGTTGGAAACATTGATTTAGCGCCTGCTGGTTACCAGCAGAGATTTGCTGGATCGCTATCAGGTGGAAGCATTATGTTCATGCGCAACACACACAATACACTCATTGAATATCGGATGATATCAAATACATTCGTTGAGCAGGCAATGTGCTCCAGGTGTCGATTTGGGGATTTTTCTCTAGACTGGAACAATGACACAGTATACACAGCAAACGACACAATGGTTCGAGTGCGAAAAGAAAAAATGAACAATTCTGTTTGCACTTGCAAGGGCACTGACCTACCTCTCACGGTCGTGAGTTGTAACAATGATACGCTTCTCACCATGCGACCTGCGATCTCATTCCTTGGAAATGGATTCAGCTATGGACTTAGCGGTGGAATCGGAGAAAGTTATCAATCAAGAACTCTTTTTAACAATATGAACAGAGACAGATCATTCAATAACATGATAATCCCAACATTCGTTACCATTGGTTCAATTTATACAAAAACAATTCCAGCGGCACTCGAGTTATTATATTTCAACGACAGCGGACTACTATCACTTGATTCACTCGAATCATTCAATACTATTCCATTGGAGACCGCAATTCAAACTGCCATGAATTCTACAACCGCAAAAAGTCAGAACTTAAACCTAATTCTTGGGGCGGACATTGCAGACATCAACACAGACAATCAGGCAGAGCTACTCTACATTCGCGGCAAGAAGGTCTTTGCGATTACAATAAGAAATACGGGGCCCACAAGCAATCCCATGGTCGAATCTTGGCACCCTGAGATGATTGATTTGGTTGATGTGCTAGGTGCAGATTCTATTAAATCTCTTCGCGCTGTTGATATCAACGGAGATTCACGGCCTGATCTCGCGGTCGAGACGGATAGGCGTGTTTTGTTCTATTTGAATCAGGCTCAGTAGGCTTTCGACTTGGGTTGTCATGGCAAGAACTGGGGGCACCGATGATTGCTGTTGGGGATATCCTAGATAATACCTATCGCATCAAGCAAGTCTTGGCGAAAGGTGGAATGGCGTGTCTCTATCTTGCGTCACATGCCCGACTTGATGGTTTGCAGTATGCGATCAAGGTCATCGCGGCACACGGCAAGGGCGCGGACGCGAGTCTACGGTTTAGGCGCGAAGGACAGATCCTGGCATCGCTGATTCATCCCAACGTAGTGCGTGTTCACGACTTCAATGAGACGCCCGATGGTCAACTGTATCTGGTCATGGAGTATCTGTCAGGAGAGGATCTGTCCGAGACGCTGCGCCGCAGCTCTGGGCTGCCGATATCCACATGTATTCAGATCCTCCGGCAGCTCGGGGAGGCGCTCACCTTTGCTCATGAACGCGGGGTCATTCACCGCGACTTGAAGCCTGCAAACATATTCCTCTGCAAGGATGGTCCTGTTCCGCACTTTGTGAAGGTGCTCGACTTTGGAATCGCCAAGTGCCACACACCGGGCTCCTCCCAGCTTACGGAAAACGTAATGCTCATGGGAACCCCTGCCTATATGTCTCCTGAGCAGGCATGTGGTCAGGTTGGACAATTGGACGCACGTTCAGATCAGTTTTCGCTGGCCCTGGTTCTGTACGAAATGCTGAGCGGACGCTCTGCGTTTGCGCGACGCGGCGATGCACCGATGATGACGATCACGCGAATTCTAACAGAGGAGCCCGCAGCGCTTTCGAATCTCCAGCTTGATTCCGTGATTCGACGTGCCCTGCGCAAGGCACCGGAGGAACGATACCCCTCGATCGCAGCCTTTGTTGACGCCGTGCTGGGATGCTGTGAGGCGACCGCAGAAGCCCCTAATCCCTTACCAGCCGACTCTGTTCGAGTCGGTACGGCGAGCAGTGGGTCGATTGGCGGTGATCCGCCACAATGCTCTGACCGCGTGAGCGCTTCCCTGCTGGTTCCTCAGCAGGATGCCGCAGCGCCCGCCCCTGCCAGCACATCATTAGGTACCAAAGTTCGAGGAGAGCTACTCCCCGATCGTAGAACATCCATCGCCAAGACCTGGCGTGGCGTGGCCGGAGGACTCTGCGCGCTGGGAGTGCTCGGTATCATCCCGATTGGCCTGGCGTGGAAAAGCCGAGAGGGAACGCCTTCGCAGAGTTCTCCGAGTTCCCTACAAGATGGTATCGGTGACGCCCAAGGCACAGGCACGGGCTGCGATCTAGCCATCTGTGAGCCCCTCTTCTTCGACGCTGGTTTAGATGCAGAGCCCTCTTCTGTTACAGACATTGAAGAGCGTTCGCCACCTCTACCAGCACTGGATATGACTACACCGACATCGGACAAGCCACACCCAGTGCGAGTCAACAGAAGTGAAGCGCATCGGACTCCGAAGAAGGTAGGGTTCAAGATGAAGGGAATTCCTTCAGATGGCTATGGCCCTCGGATTGCGCGGACCGTTACGATGTGCATCCAGCTCGTTGTCGGACGATCTCTTCGGGTGGGACAGACTTTCGTGCTCAGAAGAATTTCGTCGTTGAAGATCGATTCAGGGCCTCTCGATGCGCAGCACTGGCAACTCAACGACTGCCTGAGAGACCTCGCAAATGTGAAAGAGTATCTGCCAAGAGTTCTGACCGTTTATGTGGTGGAGGGGAGCGACAAATGAGTCATTCAGTACGATGGGTCTCCGGGGTGAGCGTCGCGCTACTAATGAGTTCCTGTATGCCAAGCCAGAGTGTACGCAACCGTTCGCATCCGGCCGTGCGAGCAGTGACAAACGGTTTGGCCCAATCTGGTGACCAACCCCAGATCGGCCCCAGTATCGAGGCGCGTGTTGATGCGATCGAGGGGGCGCTTACGCTGCTGGCCTGTGGACCAGAGCTACGAACCATGCTCCGCGATCTGCGGGAGGAGTGCCGAGAGAGCTGCGATGAGTCTCAG
>CALLYL010000376.1 GCA_937859535.1 uncultured Myxococcales bacterium | reverse complement strand
CCGCAGCCCGGAATGCAGCCACAGCCCGGAATGCAGCCACAGCCCGGAATGCAGCCGCAGCCCGGAATGCAGCCACAGCCCGGAATGCAGCCACAGCCCGGAATGCAGCCGCAGCCCGGAATGCAGCCACAGCCCGGAATGCAGCCACAGCCCGGAATGCAGCGCTAGTCGTTGTTCTCTGCCGAGGTGGTAGCGCTGGTGCCGTGACAGAACGCCCGCAACTCGCATGCGAGCCGGGTGCAGACCGCAAGAGGCCTTTCCGAAAGTTGCAGGACGGCATGTGGCGGCAACGGGAGCCTGGGCAGTCCATCGAGAGGTGCCAGCGCGGCGTCCACTTCGGCTCGGCTGATGAGTTCAAAGTGCGGCGCGGGATTGGCATCTTGTAGGTACAGGATGCCGACGCGGACCGGCGTACTTGTGCCGGTGAGTTGCATTGCGACGTGGGCGAGGAGTGCTCTTCGTGCGGTGTGCCAGGCGCTTTCAACGGGCGGTGGGCTGGCTAGCTGAACGTCGATGACGCTGACCGTCCCATCGCGAGTACACCAATACGCATCGAGTTCGCCGTGGAGTAAAAGCTGGGGCTCGCGGCCGACGGGTACTTGATAGCGAACGGCTGTATGCAACGACGGCAAAATGCCAGGCTTACGGATCTCCGAAGAGAACCAGTGGCTGCGCAGCAGGTGACCCAGCCAGGTGAGGACTTCTTGGGCGTGAGGACCGTCCCGGAGGATTCCTTGGCCAGCGAGACATCGCTCTAGATCATGGCCCTGCCGCTGCCAATCAATGAGTCCCAGCAGTCGCTGCGGCAAGGTGCCCGCGAGTAGACAGGCGATCGGCGACAGATCCATTGTCTCATCGCTGGTGCGTGCCCGTGCCGTGAGACGTGATAGGGTGCCGGGAATCGTCGTGAACAGGTGATACCGACGGGGACACGCCAAAAGCTCGGCCGCTTGCGCGGTTAGAATCGGCGTAAGATTCAGCGCGTTCGACGGTGGACTGTACATCGCACGGGCTTGCTGTTCAGCGCAGAGTGCCACCTGGGGCGACTCGGTGCCCACAGTTACAGGCGACAGAGTCTGAGGCGCCTCCCTTGGCGGCTGCCACTCCGTAATCAGACTGTGAGTGGCGGAACTCGTGAGCAGTTCTTCAATCGACTGACGCCAGGTTCCGCTGTAGCCACTCCCGCTTTCACCCAGCCAGATCAGTCGATTTTTGGCCCGGGTCGCGGCGACGTAAAAGAGGCGATCAGATTCAGCCTTGGACCGCAGCTTGCGACGGACTTGGATCCGTCTTTGCGGCAGCGACAGGCATCGTTCACCGTCCTCGTACAGCGATAGTCCCAGTCCGAGGTCGCGATCGTAGACCACTTGGGGCAGATCGGCGCGCTCGCGGGTCGTACATCCAGCGACAATCACCGTCGGAAATTCCAGACCTTTGGCTTGGTGGACGGTCATGATGCGGACGACGTTGTCGCGCTCGCCGAGTACCTGCGCGGCTGGCTCGTCCGATGGATCGCCACTGGTGCGGACCAGCTCGGGATCGGTCTGTAGACGAACGAAGCGCACGAAGGCTCGGAGTCGACCGGGGTAGCCTCGGGCTCGGTGTAGCAGCCGTTCGACGTTCGCCAGGCGCTGTTCGCCATCGCGATCAGCGGCCAACACCGCCAGGTAGTCACTGTGATCAAGCGCCATTCGTAGCAGACGCTCCGGTTCGAGCCGATCCGCCTCTGCGACGAGTAAGCGAGACATCGTCACAAAACGCTGGAGACGGAGCATCTCATCGGCAGGTAGACGGAGGTGAAGATCCTCGGGCTGGTACTCGGGTTCGTGATCCCAATGCGCTGGTTCGGGATGGGTCAGCGTTGCGAGCGGTCGAGTGAGAGCACCAAGCGACAGCCTGCCGGCGAGGTGTAGACGGGCCAGAGATTCATCGGACAGCCCGACGAATGGTGAGCGCAGCACAGCGACCAGTGCGAGCAAGTCCGTGGGATCATCGATCAGACGAAGTAGCGACGCGAGATCAAGTACCTCCTGCGCCGCAAAGAAGCCGCGCCCGCGTACCACATAGTGGGGAATGCGTTTCCGTCGCAGTGCCGTCGTGTAATGGAGTAGGTGGGTAAACCGACGCAGCAGCACCACGATGTCGCTTGGCGGCGTGCCATCACTGGTGAGCGCGACGATTCGTTGAGCGAGCAGCTCGGCCTCGCGCACAATCGCTGGTGGCGGGGTTGCCGAGGATTTCTCCACCGGGCCACCTGAGGGACGCAACAGTTCGACTTGCGGATAGTTGGTCGCGTCGCTGCGTATGGCGGTCAGCGGATCGTGAGCAGGCTCCCAGCGCACAAACCAGTCGGGCTGCTCATCGGATGGCGGCTGCATGACTCGTGCAAATAGCTGGTTTACGAACTCGAGGACACCCGGCAGCGAGCGATAGGACTGCGACAGGGTTTCCTCATCGGCTCCGTGGTCGACAAGGCGCTTGCATAACCGCGCAAAGGCTGCGACATCGGCTCCTCGGAAGTCGTAGATCGACTGCTTGCGATCACCGACGATGTAGATGCGGCCCGGCGAGTGTCCTTCATCGCCGATGAGAAGTGTCAGCAGCTCGGCCTGTAGCGGGCTCGTGTCTTGAAATTCATCAACCAAAAAGACCTGGAAGCGCTGGCTTAGCTCGTCGCGGACCTCGGGATGATCGCGCAGCAAATCTCTCGACAGGCGCAGCAGATCGGAAAAATCGAGCACCGCCTCTTCTTGCTTCACTTTGGCAAAGCGTTCGGCGAGTGGTCGAAGTAGCGTTTCCAGACCGTTGGCCAAGCGTGCCGCACGCTGCGAGATGGCGATGGCCTTGATATCGTCGATTGATTCGTAGGTCTGCTGTCGATAGTCCTTGATCGCTTGCACCAGCGACGGATCAGCCTTTGCACCACTCGGGCCCCGGAGCGGCTTAAAAAGCTCCCGGATTTGGGCAAAATCTGCACTGCAGGTAGCTATCTCATCGATGCTGTGGAGCCTCTCATCGATACGAGTCGCCAGTCCCCCGAGGAGAATTGCCCGCTCTGCTGACTTCTCGGCCAGCTCATTGGCTCGGCTTGCCAGTTGATGGAGCGCCGACGAGAGTCGATCGCGTGCTAGGGTCAGCTCCTCGGCTAGTCGCTGGGGAAGATAGGCTGCGGCGATGCCTTCGGCCGGTCGTCCTTCCTCGGCGCGCTGACGATGAAGCAGACACAGCACTTCGACCAGACCCCCGTCGCCACCCGCTCCTTGCGCAAAGCCCAGCTCGGTCAGCAGCAGTGCCATCGTTTCAGTCATTTCCGGATCGTGACCGACGGAAATGGGGTCTTCGATAGCGCTTAGCACCAGCTCTTCGCAGGTTTCCCGCAGTCGCTGGTCAGCCGCATCTTCATCGAGTAGGGCGAACTCGGGATCGATTCCAAGGGTTTGGGCATAGCGACGGAGCAGTGACGCCGCAAACGAGTGAAACGTGCTAATCGTCGCGCCACCGAGAGAGGCCAAGACCTGTTCCCAAGCTTCACCACCGGGAATGGCCAGGCCGAGATGAGCTGCACTTTCGACCAGAGCAGGTTCGTCTGTGGCGATCGCATCGGCGGAGCGGCCGTCTGGACAGGCGGCGAGGCGACGACAGATGTGCGAAATCCGCCCGACGAGCTTGTGACGCATTTCGGCTGCTGCTTTTTCGGTAAAAGTCAGCGCACAGATTTTTTGCGGCGGAATCGGTCGATGATGAGCAGACAGCCCGGCGCAAAGATGCAGATATTGGGTGAGCAGCGCATGCGTCTTACCGGTGCCCGCACCCGCTTGCACGACCCGATCGCGCTCGAGCAAAAATCGCAGAGCAACGCTCATCGGTTGTCTCCGTCGACAAAGTCGCGAGTTGGCGAGAGCTGACTCGGGGCGATCGATTGACTGGTTGGGCTTTGCTGACCTCCGTCGTCGCTGTCGCCCGATGGATCGAGAGGCGCAGCGCTGATCCGGCAGACGCTTTCCATGCCACAGCCCTCGCAGGTTCGGGGCGCGACGGCAAAGTCTCCGTCGCGTAGCCGTCTCCACAGATGATAGGCAACCTCGGCGACGTTTCCGTCAGGGTTCTGCAGTCGGACCGCTCGATCGAGCGTGGTCATTTCTGCGTCGTCGAGAGCCTCAGTCACTTTGCCTTGCCGCAGCGAGTAGTAGCAAGCTGTCACTCGCTGGAGTGGCTCCTCGGCGTTCAGCGTTGGATCGGCCCGCAGGGCGGCGATGTACAGCGGCAATTGGAACGAGGTCTTGAGCAGATCGTGGTTCAGGTGATGCTGGTAGCGCTCGCGCCGTCCCGCTTTGTAATCGAGAACCATCGCTTTGCCCTCCCCCAGATCGACGCGATCGATGATGCCGTGGATGTGCAGCGGCATTTGGCCTTCGTCGCCCTGCGCGGCTGCGATGGCGAGAGGACCAAATTTCCACTCAAACAGCGATGGCAAGCAGTCGGGATCGGGCGGGGCCTTGGCCTCGTTTTCGACCAGCCGCCATAGCTCGGTACGGAGACGGACCAGTCGCAGCTTGAGCAACTCGGGATGACCAACGTGTTCTTTTCGCACAAAGTCGGCCAGCACTTGGTCGATCGCCAACGTAAGTGCGACACGATCGCCGTCGTCGGCATGGAGCGGCAAGCGACCTTTGGCTTGGCGATCCTTGAAGAATGCCTCGAGCACGGCGTGGTGCAGTCGTCCCGAGGCGAGTGGGTCGAGTTCCTCCCCGCCTTCACCGAGAGGCCGAATCCCAAGCACACGCCGCGCAAAAAAGCGAAACGGACACCGCGCAAAGTCCTCTAGCACCGACGCCGACAGAGGGTGTTTTGGACTGCCCGGCAAGCGAGGTTGGAGCACTCCGATCAGTTTTTCGTCGAGCAGGCGTCCAACAAATGGGTGGCTGTCGAGGTGAGCCGCCTCAGCATTGGCAAAAGTCGCGCCAAAAAAGCGGCTGCGTTGTTCCTCGATCCGTGACAACGCCACGATTCGGGAAGCACGCGGGCGATCGCAACGGGACAACGAGTCAAACAGCGCTGGACTCTGCTGCGACCGCTGCCACAGCTCAGCAGGATGGTTGGCTGGTGGGACCGGCTCGGTCGTCGCAGGAAGCTCGGAAATGGCTGCCGCATGGAGCACCTCGTCGACAAACAGCGAACGTGCCAGCGGTCGACCTTCGTCGTCGGCCAGAGGCCAGAACAAGTGCGAGTGCGAGGTGTGAGCGAGTGCAACCGCCAGCTTCAGTGATTCGGCATCATTGGCATGCTGCGCCTGCGAAGACAGCGGTCGACCCATCGCATGCTCGATGCGTCGGCGGTCGTCATCGGACAGCAGCGCGTCGTCGAGGCGATAGGCGGGGAGTTCACCTTCGATGAGTCCACCAATGAGTAGGTGGGAAAACGTCTGCGGTGGCACATCGGCCAGCTCTCCGATACACACGGCATTCGGGGTGGTCATGGCGAGCGGTTCTTCCCACAGCCGCCCCACCGAGGACTTCAGGATCGTCGCGAACGACCGCTGCGAAAGCGACTCGGTAGCGATGCCAAGTCGCCCTGCCCACAGTGGCAGCTCGCTCAGAATGAGAGAGAGCATCTCAACGGCAGCCTGATCGCGCTTTTGGGCCGCCAAGACCTGGGTTAACAAATCCGCCGTCGAGGAGTCCTCACCGAATGGCAGTTCGGGTAGTGCTGAGGTCAGCTCGAAGAACCGGAGTCGCACAAGCAGGCGGTGGAGGGACCGACAGTGTTCGGCCAGCGGTGCCGTTTCGGGAAGGCTGGTCAGCTCACGCAACACCTGATCGGCCTGCTCCGCAACGAGCGGCAGGTGGGCACGGCGTGGCTTTGGCTCGCTCCCTTCCTCCGGTGTTTGGGTGGCCAGCCAGGTGCGGAGTCGGACAAGCCCCCAGGTTGGTTCACGTTTCCGCTGCTCATCCCACAGCTCGGCGGTTTCGTTCGGAGGTGTGTACGGCCTGCGCAGACTCCTGACTCCGGCGGCGCGCAGCGCTTGGGCGAGCAGCCACGGTTTTTCGCCGAGCGGACCCGGAAAGCGCAGGTAGCGACTGGTCAACAGTTGAATGAGCCCTTCGCGAGGCAGCCCGAGCGCAAGCACTTCAAAGAGCAGCGTCAAAAGCCGGATCGGAGCGGGCAGTTCGAGAGGTCGCAGCCGCGAGCCCGCCACTCCACCGCGCAACGGTGTTGTCGGAACCCCCGCACGCAGCAATGCGGCCGCAAACCTCTGTCGACGCGCTGGCGACTCAGCCAGCACCGCGATCTGGGCCGAAGGAACCCCGCTTGCGAGGAGTCGCACGACCTCTGCGGTGATGACCTGGGCTTCGGCGCGTGGAGACGGCTGGGGTTTGAGCAAGAGCAGTCCGTCGAGTTCACCGGGTGCGACCAGCGATTGGCTACCGCGAGGACGGAACAACCCACGGACAAATCGCGCCCACGGCTCATTCGATGCGGCCAGCGGACCCAGCGGGCAGCTCTCTTCCTCAATCGCGAGCTCGTGTTTGCGGTACATCCCATCCAGCAGAGGCTTCAGTGCGCGCTGCAGGGGCGGCCTGTCTTCGACGGTAGGCAGCAGCAGTCGGAGCGGCCTATCGGGTCGCGCCAGCACATCCAAGCAGCCCAGCCATGCGGGCAGGGATGCGGTGCCAGTGAGGCCAATTGTCAGGTGAAGACCCTCCAGCTCGAGCTGTTCGGCTGCGAAAACCGATGGATGATCGGCGAGCCGTCGCAGTCCTTCTTGAAACAGTCGTCCTTCGCTCAGGTTGCGCTTGCCGAGCATCTCCACGGCATACGCGCAGAGCCTGCCAGCCTCTAGGATGCGTGCCGCTTGGCTGTACTGCTTTGGATCACTGGACGCTTGTGCTGCGAGGCGCTGACCCAACCGAATGAGCTGCATCGGGGACAGTTCCACGGCCTCGGCTCCGGCCAGCAGTCGCGCCACCGCCTTGGTGAGCCCGGTAGAATCGCGCAAACCCGATTCCCGACTGGCCTCCTGCGCAACCAGGAAGTCTCGTAGGATCTCACCAATTGGTCCTACCAATTTGGCTCGTAGCTCCTCCGGGGTTGCGGCGAGCGCTAGCTCATACAGCGACATTGGGCGCGGAGCGGAGGCGTCCGATCCTTGCGGGCCGCTGCTGAAAACTGTGGCGACCGGTGCCGCGCCGCGCAAGGTGGTGAGCCGAAGAACCCGCACGGACGCTGCATACCACATGCCACTTGCTGCTGACCATCCGTCGGCAAGGAGTGCCTAGTAGATAAACAGGCAAGACATACGCTACGATGGCCTCTTGTGCTGGAGACTGTGAACATGACCCGACGTAAGGGGCTGCGGATCTCTGTGTTGGTTGCGTGCAGTACGGCCGCCGCGCTGTTGGCCCAGGTGCTTGGGCAGGGTGTTTCTGCGGCACCACCGGCCAGACCGGCTGTGGGAGTACGGCCCGCGCCAGCCCCGGTAAAGCCAGGACAGAAACCTGTCGCCACTGTCCAAGCTGGGCCGAAGCTGGTGTTGTTGATCGTTGCTGACCAGTTTCGTGCGGACAACCTGACCCGATGGTCCCACCTTCTTAGCGAAGGCGGACTCAAGAAGTTGATGACCCAGGGGGCCCGAGCGATCGGTCGTTATGGTCAACAAAATACCTATACCGGACCGGGTCACGCGCTGATTGCGACGGGCTCGTACGGCTACCTAAATGGCATCACCCAGAACAAGTTCTGGAATCGGCAGGCGGGTCGCGCTGAGTCGATGCTCTACGACGGCAACGTCAAGATCATCGGCGAAAAGGATCTCTCGCTGGAAGACGATAGCTCGCCGCGTAACTTGATTGGCAGCACGGTCTTCGACGAGCTTCGCTTCGCTAACAAGGATAGCAAGGTGGTGTCCGTGTCGCTCAAGGCACGCGGTGCCATTCTCCTCGGCGGCCACACCGGGCAAGCGTACTGGTTTTCCGATCAGAGCGGCGAGATGACCACCTCGACGTTCTACGGCCCGGATACTGCCGAGTGGGTCAAGCGCTGGAACAGCGGCAAGATGGCCGACAAGCTGTTTGGCAAGGTTTGGGATCGGCTGCTGCCCGAGTCGGCTTACACCAACATTGATGCCTCGCCACATGAAGCGGACCTCAAGGGTCTCGGTCGCGTCTTCCCGCATCCGACGAACGCCAAGCAGCAAGCGCCGGGGCCGGGTTACTACGAGTCGATCAACTACACGCCGACGGGTCTTGAGATCCAAATGGATTTTGCACGGGCGGCGATCGATGGCGAGCAGCTCGGTCAGCGTGGCGTCACCGACGCACTGGCGATATCAGTGAGTGGAACCGATCTGGCAGGACACCTGTTTGGACCGTACAGACATGAGTATCAGG
>CALLYL010000375.1 GCA_937859535.1 uncultured Myxococcales bacterium | reverse complement strand
GTGAGTACGCGGGTCATAGCTGCTCCACTTCAGACTCTATCTTAGGAGATTGTCGACGCCGTGGCTGCGTCAAGTTCTGACTACATTTGTCATTTAGTCCGGGGAGCCCAAATGGAGCCGACCATGTTGCGCTTGCAGCAGGCCCACTTGCTCTTCGATGGTCGCCGTTTCATCGGCCCAGTGGGCGTAACTTGGGAAGTCTGGGAACGTGCGCTGAAAGATCGGATCGGCGTAACGTCGTTCCACCCCGCCAGCCTAATCCACCATCCGCAGTCCCCGTAGGGCCTCGATCATCCTGAGCGAGCGGAAGTCGAACGTGCGGATTTGCTGGTAGCCTTCCAGGATGGTAGCGCGTTGCTGCTGGGCCTCGGCGTCGCGTCCACGAATAACCATCCACAAATCTTGCACGGCTGGGGCCATCATCAGGTCATCAAAATCGAGGAACACCGGGCCGCTTGGCTGCCACAGGAGATTCCCTCCATGACAGTCTCCATGAACTCGGTGCAGTGGTACCGATTCCCATAGCGGAGCTGCGGCGGTGCTCAGTGCCCGGGCCGCTCTTTCAAAGCGACTCCAGAGTTGGATATCGACCAGACCGCTGACCGACAAGGCTTCGAGCGCTGGTTCTAAGTAGTCGGCAGGAATCAGGCGGGGTCGGTGCGGTGCGGGTCTACTGGCTCCGACGTTATGGATCCTTCCCAGCAGTCTTCCTACTTGTAGAAGTTGTTCCTCGGAAAGTTCTTCTAAGACACGACCGCCCACTTTGGGAAACAGAGAAAAGAAGACTCCAAAATCTGTCTTATGGAGAGTCTGTCCTCCTGCTCCAGCAAGGCAGATGGGTGCAACCACCGGAATCTCGGCTTCTTGCAACTCCTGCAGGAACGAATGCTCCTCGTGTAGCGCTGCTTGTGACCAGCGACCTGGACGATAGAACTTGGCAATGACGCGCTGGCCCAGCCCCGGCAGTGGTTCCTCTAGTTCGATCTCATACACGCGATTTTCCATGCTCGCGTGAGCAAAGCAGCGACCAGTGGCGCGGACCAGGCCGGATGGATCAAGCGCAAGCTCGACAGCTCCGAGCACAGCATCAGGAGTCAGAGAGAAGAAATCTTGTAGCACTTAGCGGGACTGTGCCAAAGCCCTGACCGAGTGGGAAGCTACTTTCTCCAGGTTCCGCCGCTCTCGACTCGCTTTTTGATGGCGCGGAGTAGGTTTGGAACAGCGCGCCGTGACATGTAGTCATGGATGAACCGTGGTACCGAGCGCCCGCTGTCGACCCAGTTGCGGTAGACAAGCAGTGTCTGCGACTCACTGACCGCGTGAAGCTCATAGCTGCCCACCGCATCGACCACCGTGTTATCCGGAGCGCTTTTATCGAGAGTCCAACGGATGGTGTGTCCTTCGGAGTCCAACTGAAAGAAGGCCGTGTAGCGAGCTGTGGTCACAGAAGCGTCTACCTGCATGCGGACGTGTAACCGCTCGGGCGTGGCCGCGAGAATCCAGACCTTCTCGACTCGCGGCATGTACTCGGCTTTGTCATCAAAGCGGCGTAGTACGTTCCATGCTTCCGCTATCGGACGGTCAATGACAATCGCTCCCACTCCACGTCCCGCAGCCTTGCCAGTTTCGGAGGTGAACGACTCCGTTCTGGTCGGAATCTCTCCGCGTAGTGCAACCTGTAGCTCCGATTCGGTCAGCCCCAGTACGGTCGCGATCAAGACCCCGAATATATGCGTCCACACCGAAGACATATTAACATGGAAGGTAAGATATGCGCTTTATACTCCATGCCCTGCTGCTGACCTTGATGGTTACATGTGGCACATTGTCCGTGTCACAGGGCTACGTGCGAACCAGGACCAAGGCGAGCTGTCGTCCCCTGCGCTGGGCTCAGAGCTGCATTTTCATACAGCCTGATGCGGAACTGGCGCGTGATGACATGCCTGCAGATGCGGTTCAGAACGCCATACAAGGCGCGATTCAGAGTTGGAACGAACGCCTCACTCCATCGAGCTTCCTGCATCTGTACTATTTGCAACCAACGGATTCCCGAGAAGCCAATCAGACCGATCGTCTCGGCTTCATCAAGTTCCGTTTCGAGCGATGGTGTCGTCCTGCCAAAGACGCAACATCCAGCCCAATCTGTTTTGATCCGTCGGCCACAGCCGTGACGACGGTCACGTTCCTCAACAAGCCCACCGAGCCAGATCTCGACGGACAAATTGTGGATACCGATATTGATTGCAATGCCGTCGGCTTTCGGTTCGTGGATGGCACGCTGCCGCTGCCTACCGGAGACAAGCGGCCAGTGGTGGACTTGTGGAACGTGCTTACCCATGAATTGGGTCACGTCCAAGGTCTTGATCACACCTGTAGTCTCGACAGTGGTTTCCTTTCATCGTGCGTGACCGACCACAAGGGCGCTGCGGTTCCGTCTTGTACCGACCTCGATGGGAAGCGTCGCGCCTCCCAAGACGCGGAGACCGCGTATGAAGCGGCGATGTACCCATCTTCAGTTGCTGGAGACTACACGCGGCGGATTCCCACGGCAGATGACCTGTCGGGCGTGATCATTACCCACCCAGCGTCAGCGGATCCCCAGATTTGTAACTTTCCAGCAGTGGCTAAGGGCTGCCAAGTCGTCGTTCCGAGTGCTACTCCGTTGGGGTCCGCCCACCTTTGGGCACTGCTGTGTACCCTCTGTCTTCCGCTGCTGTCTCTCGTTCGTGCTTACCGCAGACGGTGCGATTCCCCCTAGGGAGTCCTACGTTCATGATAACATGCATGCTCTAGTGAGCACCGCTCGTCGATTACGCACGCGAAGGGGGAATCGGGATGATCAAGCTCTATGGAATGACTCTGTCTGCGCACACTCGCAAGGTTCAGTCGGCACTTCTTGAACTCGGACTGGCCTATGAACTGGTCGTGATCGACCTGAACAAGGGTGAGCAGCACAATCCAGATTATGTTGCTCTCAATCCGGGAGCCAAAACGCCAACGTTGGTCGACGGCGATCTGGTAGTCATCGAATCGAACGCCATTTTGCTGTACTTGGCTGACACCTACGGCAGAGGGAAGCTGATCGCAGAGAGTGGCAAGGATCGCTGGCAGACCGTGCAGTGGCTGGTGTGGCTGGCCTCCGAAGGTCATGGCCCGCTATCCCGTCCCTGGTATGTAAAGATTCTGTTCCCGATGATCGGGATGCCGTTTGATCAGGCAGGGCTCGACAAATCGCATACTGATGCACAGGTGCCGCTCAAGATCCTCGACAAGGTACTGGCTTCGCAGCCGTACTTTGGCGGGAGCGCCTATTCCGTTGCAGACATCGCGATTGCAGAGTCGGTCTTCTTGTCGCAGTGGGGCGGCGTTGATACGAGCGGCTACCCCAACCTTAGCCGCTGGTTTGCGGATGTAACGGCTCGCGACGCCTACAAATCGAGCCGCCTACCGCAGAACGCCAGCTAGCCTAGATTCCCTCACCTCCTGGTAGCGTTGCCCACCCAAGCCCCTGGTGGCCAGTCGTCAAACCGCAGCAGATGGAAGGCAAGCCGCTGCTTGGCGAAACCAATTGCTAGTGTCACATACCCAAGCTACCAGGCTCTTATAGGCAAGCCGAGGTGTTCAGAAGCCAGACAACCAGAGTTTGCGATGCCCTCAGCGGTGGCTTGGATGGCAGCCGTGGGTGGATCCACAGCGTCGCGATGAGTTCCAGACCCACGTGGATCGGTTCCGCCATCAGGCCCGCTGCATCGAACCGCGAGCTGTTACCATGTCGAATCCAAGCGGCTCGGGTTCCAAACCCAAGTCGTTGGTGTGCGGGCAGTTTCTAGGCCGCAGAGGCAGCGCTTTTGCCGCGACCGTAGTATTGGTCGAAGCGTCCATCCAGGAGCTGCTGTACCTGGGCAGGCCACCAGTGGCTATGTCCCTTCGGCGTCGTGTATCCAGCTTCCATGAGGTACCGTGCCAGCTTCGGGAATCCGGGTCTTTCCCACGGTTCGTCCGGAATCCGTAGCTCGTGCTCTCGACGCAGGCGTTCCAGCATATTCTCCAGGAACTTCTTCGGAGTCAGATGCTTGGCTTCTTCACATCGTGAAATGAGTCCCCGCACGCTGCGCTCTGTGAACTTGCTCCCCTTGAGGGGCACAAAGTTCTGTTCGTTGAGCAAGATGGCAATCTGCTTGGGCGTGTGGCCAGTGCTGTGAAGGTCTAAAATGCGTTCCTTCAGGTCATGATCGGAGTGGGGACGCGGATTGTGGGGTCGAGGTTTGTGCCAGCTTAAGCGCAGCCGCAAATTATAGATAAGGCTCTTGGTCCACGTCTCACCTTGCGGTGGCTTGACACCATCTGCATTCAAGCGCGAAGCCATCTCCGAGATGCTGACTCCCTCGGTGTTCCATTCTCGAAGCTTGAGGAGAACCGCTTGCTCTGATGGTTCCTCAACCAGCAGTCGGAAGCGCGGATTGTCCGGGGCTGGGGTAGCCCGCATTCCGTACGGCACCTTCCCAAAGTGATAGCCACGACTCCGCAGGTGTCGGATCGCTTCTCTTGTCCGTTCTCCGGTGGCTTCGCGTTCCATCTGCGCAAACACAAGGAGGATGCTAACGAGCGCTCGACCAAGGGAGGAATCGAGCTTAATCGACTCTCGAATCGCAACCAGCTCTTTTCGGCCATCCTTGAAGTAGCGCTCATAGAGTTCGCAGAAGTGTTTGATCGATCGACTGAGTCGATCAAACTTGAGCACAATCAGAATGTCGGCTGAGTTCTGAAGCTGCTCCAGCGCTGCCCCAAGTCCCGGTCGCTGGTCTTTGCCACCGGAGATCACGTCCCGGTAGATCTTGAGCAGGGTATAGCCATGGGCGGCACAGTACTGCTCGATCGCAGCGGTCTGGGCATCAAGTGACAGACCATCTGCAGCCTGCATATCGGTGGAAACACGTACATAACCTACAGCACGACGCATGGCTTTCTATAGTATTTCAAATTCAAAGACTTATGTGCGCCTATTCCTGTTGAGCCACAAATTATGTTGTGGCGGCATTGTGTGTGCATCGGCGCAGATGTGCTCTTTTTACGCTTGCTTCATGCAGTTCATAGATGTGGATTTCATCCTTAGTCCATACCCAATTGTGTTGAAAATCGGCATGTTTTGATCAAAGACAACCGCTTCCAAATAGAAAGGTCTGACAGCAGTGGACTCTATTGGCGGGATTTGTCGATAATTGCTACTCAATGGTCGACAAGCCACCCGGCAGGGATCGCAAGTCCAAAACCGCGCACGCAGAGGGTCATGGCACTGCTGAGGCATCCTTAGGCGGTGCCCATACCGGGGCTGGGGTCGCAACTCCAGCTCAGTCGTCTGAGCCCGTGGATGAGTATCTGGGGAAAACGTTTGGTAAGTATCGAGTGACTAAACGACTCGGGAACGGTGGAATGGCGGTCGTTTACCTGGCCGATGACTTGGTCATGAAGCGACAAGTTGCGGTCAAGTTCTTGTCGAGCATGTTTCTTCATAAGCCTGCGGCCATTGAGCGGTTCATGCGCGAGGCACAGGTTGCGGGCCGTCTGAACCACCCCAATATCATCGCCATCCACGATGTCTGTCGCGAGGAGCACGCTTGCTACATCGTCATGGAGCTGCTGTCGCCGGGCAGCGCCGGTCAGCACCTGAAGCACAAGGGCCCGTATTACTGGGTCGTGGCCACTCGAATCATTGCCGACTGTTGCGCCGCTCTGAAAGTCGCCCACGACGCTGGCGTGATCCACCGAGACATTAAGAGCGCCTAACAGAACCGAAATAGCAGCCTCGGCAGCATAACTTTACAGCGT
>CALLYL010000374.1 GCA_937859535.1 uncultured Myxococcales bacterium | reverse complement strand
GTCGACATGCTCGGTAAGGACTCATGCCCCACGTGTGCGCTGGCCAAGACGTCCCTGGCCGCGGTCGCCCCGGGCGTGGCTGCTGAGTGGCATCCGACCAAGAACGCAGTCAAACCGACGGAGATCGATGCAGAGCACGTGATGAACGCCTGGTGGCTGTGTCCCAACGGTCACGAGTACCAGGCGACCGTGAAGGCGCGCACGCAGAGCAACCGGCGCTGTCCAACCTGCTACGGCAGTTGGTCGATTGAGAACATCCGCGCGTTCGTCAAGGCGCTCGCCGGGCACCTGCACGCGCTCGATCCAAGCGAGCTATTCGCGCTGGCCATGCAGGCTGGAGTCCTGAAGGACAAAGGCAAGCCGTTCGTCCAGGCGCTGACCAGCGGCCGTTTCCCGCCGGAGGAGTTACAGAAGTTCGCCGACGGGAAACCGTCTGCCATCGACGAGCTAGTGACGCCGCCCCCGCCTGACCCGCTGAAGCTGGAGCTGGTCGAGGCCACGCAGAAGGTCGCCGCCAAGCCCGCCGCCAGCGATCCGTATGCGCTGCCTGCCGCACCGGTTGGACAGGCCGGGGATGAAGGGGCCACCATCGACGTCAGCCGCGAGGTGGACGCCACCGCAGTCGCTACGGCGCAGACCGACGGCGCGGGTGGCGACGCGCTGCCAGTGGTCGAGACGCGCGATGCGCTGTCGGCGCTCGACAACGTCCTAATGGCCAGCGCCGACGCCGAGACCGTTAAGTTCCTGCTGGACAGCGCCAAGGCCAAGCTGTGGCGCCACGCCTACGTCAACCCCGAGACCGCGCGTGCGCAGGCAGAGGCGTTTCACGGCGACACCTATTCGACCATCGTCCGCGACCGGTTTCTGGGAGAGTTTCGCGAAGCGGAAGCACTCTCGATCCCCAAGGGCTACTCATTCCGCTTGGAGTCCGAGGGTGACGTGGTGTTGCCCAACCTGATGCAGCGCCGCGTTGCGGTGTGCGTGCGCGAGCAGCGACGCTTCGGCAACTGGTCGGGCATGGGCGCCGGCAAGACGCTATCAGCAATCCTCGCGACCCGCGTGGTCAGCGCTGGGCTCACCATCGTCTGTTGCCCCAACGCGGTGGTGACGAACTGGGCCGACGAGATCGCCGGGGCCTTTCCAGGCAGCGACGTGGCCACCAAGACGTGGGAGCCGACGTGGAGCGATGCGCTGCTTGGCAAGCCGCGCTACCTGATCATGAACTTCGAGCAGTTCCAGCAGCCCAACTCGGAGGCGAAGCTGGTCGAGCTGGTCGACAAGTTCATCATCGACTTCATCGTCATCGACGAGATCCACTACGCCAAGCACCGCGAGGCCACAGCCGCCGTCAGCAAGCGCAAGCGGCTGGTCCAGGGGCTTGTGCTTGAGGCAGCCAAGAAGAACGCCGAGTTGTGCGTTCTCGGCATGTCAGGCACGCCGGTCATCAACACCTTGCAAGAGGGCAAGAGCCTGGTGGAGATGATCACCGGGCACCGCCACGACGACATCGACGTCACGCCCAGCGTGCAGAACTGCATGCGGCTGTATCAGCGGCTGGTCACGCTGGGCACTCGTTGGCGCCCCGACTACAAGATCCAGCTCGAGGTCCACAAGCCCGAGATCGACTGCACTAGCGACCTCGATCGCATCCGTGCCGTGGGTCGGGGAACCGTGCTTGAGCTTGAACAGGTGCTCACCGAGCTGCGGTTGCCGACGATCCTTGCTCACATCGCCCCCGGTGAGAAGGTGCTCGTCTACACGCACTACGTCGAGGGCATCGTCGCCACGCTGCGCCAGGCGCTAAATACCGCGGGCCTTCGGGTCGGCGTGCTCACTGGCGAGACGAACGACGCCGACCTAGCCGAGTTCAAGAAAGAGGTGGGCAAGGTGGACGTGCTGATCGCGTCGTCCAGGGTCGGCACTGGCGTCAATGGTCTGCAGTATGTCTGCCACAAGCTCATCATCAACGCGCTGCCCTGGACCAACGCCGAGTACGAGCAGCTCGTGGCACGGCTGTGGCGCCAGGGCAGCAAGTTCGACAAGGTGCAGGTCATCATCCCGGTCACGTTCGCGATGGTGAACGGACAGCGCTGGTCGTACTGCGACTCCAAGCTGCACCGGCTTGAGTATAAGAAGTCCATCGCTGATGCTGCAGTCGACGGCATTGTCCCCGAGGGCAACCTGCGCACGCCCGCCCAGGCCCAGCAGGACATCATGGGCTGGTTGGCCCGTCTCGACGGCGGCAAAATCACCGAGATCGAGCGCCCGGTTATCAAGATCCCGCTGTCGGGCGAGTCGGCTGCGCTGGCGCGACGCATCGCCAGCTACGGCGACTTCTCGAAGATGAACAACCGTTGGTACACGTCGGACAGTCAGAAGACGCACTCGCGGCTCACCGCCAACCCCGAGGAGTGGGCCCACTATCACACCGAGTACCGTCGGCTGCGCGAGAGCTGGACCGTGGTGCCGTTCCAAGAAGAGATCGACTGGCTGCAGCAGATCGAGGAGAGCAAGGTCGTCGCCGACTTCGGCTGCGGTGAGGCGATCATCGGCGCCCAAGTCGGCGACCACCACACCGTCCGTAGCTTCGATCACGTTGCCATCGATTCCGACCGCGTGACGGCCTGCGACATGGCGCATGTCCCCTTGAACGACAAGGAGCTAGACGTCGCCATCTTCTGCCTGTCGCTCATGGGTTCCAACTTCACCGACTACCTGCGCGAAGCCCATCGCTGTCTCAAGTTCAGCGGCGAGCTTCACATCTGGGAGCCCACCTCGCACTTCGACGACCCACCCGCCTTCTGCCGCCAGCTCGAGCGCCTTGGCTTCGAGCCTTGCCTACCCGTAAATGAGGGCCCCTTCATCCGCATCCGCACCCAGAAGAACGGCAAGAAGCCAGACCCGAACGCCGTCCTCTCATTCCGCAGCGCCGGAGGCCCAGCGTAGCAGCAGGTGCCAACATCAATACCAAGGACGGCCGCAGCAGGGTTCAACTCAATGAGCAGAGACGTTGACGCAGAGTCGACAAAATGTGTCCGTTTGTGCACAGGCGATCACTGGAACATCTTAGAACACCTGTCGCCCCCATCACACACCAGGTGCTTCCCGGGCACTTGGCCCAAACGAAGCATCCTTTTTCCTATTCGTCGCCGTCGGAAGCCACCGCGCTCGTGCGCCACACCATGCGAATGTTCGTCAACGCGGGCAATCTGTCGGTGCCATTTTTCACCGTCGTCCTGCGACGCGGCTACGTGCTTGGCGCGCGGGCAATGAGCGCCGGCCACTTTCACGCGCCGTTCTTGACGGTCTGTTGGCCGGTTCGGCGAGTTCGGTTCAATGAAGATCTCAGGAGCGTTGCGGCTCGGCATGCGGAAGCTGCTCGAAGTCATTGCAGATGAGGCGCAGCGCGAGGCATCCGAGGAGTGAGAACGACTTTGTTGGACTCTGCGCAAGGCCGAGCGCCGCACCGACGTGAATCGCCAGCGTGTCAAACCGCGCGCAGTCTCCCAGCAAGCCGCATGGAACCCCAGACGCCATCGCCGACAGCATGCTCGCTCCGGAATCCGCCCGCGCTGAGCCCAAACAGAAGAGACTCAGCAGAATGGAAAGGAACACGCAGCGCCACAGCACGGCGCGCAGCGTAGGCAACCGAGCGGGCGACGGCAAGTTTTGGCGACGGAATGCGCGCCGGAAGCGAGCAGTAAATCAGTCAACCAGATCAACGGATTCCGCACGGCCACTGCTCCATCCAGCCTGGACCGTCCACCATCGTGCCCGGTGCCTATCACATCCCAGGAAATACGGAAGCGTGTCCTTCGGCGTTGTGTTCGCTGGGGTACGTCAGGAAGAATTTACCATGTTCAGTAATCTATCGTCGCACAAAGTGC
>CALLYL010000373.1 GCA_937859535.1 uncultured Myxococcales bacterium | reverse complement strand
GAGAGAGTCCATGCTGTGCTTGCATGTCGGTAGACACCCGACAGTAACCAAAGACTCTGGTCATGTTAACTAGATTACATGTAGAGCGTCTATGAGGGGAAGATGCTTGTGTGGTGCCGCTGTGAGTGAACATGTTATCTGTCTCCGTCGCTGTCGTGCTTTATGCGTGACGTGGAAATAGAACATATTTTTTCTGTAAGCTTCCCTGTGGATCAACTTCCCGTCGAGACGTAGCTGGTGGCTTTTCCCCGCCGTCAGGGCTGGTGGAAAGGGAGGAGAATCAGAGAGGCAGGAGTGATGTGAACGCTCGTCGGACGGAATTTGCAACAAGCATCAGCAGAAACATATCGCAGACCGCGTAAATGAATGCGAACATAACATTGTGTACATCTATGGACCGTACCCGCCCGCTGCGGGGAGAACGAAGTGGCGGATAGTGATTTACGACCCGAGCACGGGCAAACGCAAGAGCCTGTGCGCCGAGACGCGGGGGGCGGCGGACCTGCTGGCGGTGCAGCTCCGGCGCGAGACGGAGACGAAGCCGACCCTGACGGTGTACGAGGCGCTTGCGCAGTGGATCGATGAGAAGCGACCTGCGTGGCGAAACCCGGATTCCGTCGCACGCAACGTCGAAAAGCGGGTCACGGTGTGGATTCCCGACGTGCCGATCGAGGTGATCGACGCGGCGCGGGCGTCGGCGCTGTACCTGGCCGTCACGAAGTCCGAAGGGAGGTTCGGTCCGCTCAAGGCCGCGACGCATCAAGGCTATCTGAAGACCGTGAAGGAGTTCTGGCGCTGGCTGCTTGACAGGGAGTTGATCGAGAAGGATGCGTTTGCGAAGGTGAAGCCGATTGGCAAGGCGAACGCCGGGAAGCAGCAGCTCGGGCCGCTTGAGGCAAAGACGCTGGAACGGATGCTGCTTGAGAAGGCGAAGCAAGGAGAGGAAGGCGCGCTGGCGATTCTGGTGCAGCTCTATCTCGGGCTGCGTCCGTCAGAGGTGCTTGGGTTGACTGTTGGAGCGGTGGACGGAATCAACGTCTTTGTGAACGGAACGAAGAACCAGAACGCGAAGCGTCGACTGGAACTGTACGCGCCCGTCGCAAAGATCCTGGCGAAGCACTGTGCGAAGCGACCCCTGAGCGAGCGGATTTTCGCTGCCGATCGGGACAACCAGCCCGCGCCAAACTGGATGTACAAGCGGCTGCATGCCTACTGTGACGAGGCCAAGGTTGCGCGAGTCTGTCCGCATTCCCTTCGTGGTCTACACTCGTCGCTGGCGCTCGAAGCCGGAGCCACCTCGAACGATGTTGCGCGTTCGCTCGGACATTCGAGCTTTGCGATCACCGCGAAGCACTACGCGAAGGCGGACTCGATTGAGGTTGGGAAAGCGCGACGGATGGCGGGTTCGATGCACGCAAAGAAGCGGTGAATTCAAACTCCGTTAGGGAACGACTTGCTTCTGTTCCCCAGAAGGGTCTTGCTAAAAGAAGGGAGAGCGGATGATCAACGTTGAAGCACCCAATCGAGTGACCGGAATCGCGGACAAAAGGTCGATCTTTTTGGCTGGCGGTATCATGGGATGCCCAGATTGGCATACGGAAGCGATGAAGGCTCTGGAGACCACCGATCTGGTGGTGTTCAATCCCAGGCGTCGGAATTTCCCCATGAATGACCCGAATGCTTCGTACCAGCAGATTCTGTGGGAGCATGAGCATCTGAGGCAAGCCACGGCGATTTGGTTCTGGTTTCCCAAAGAGACGCTGTGCCCGATCGCGCTCTACGAACTGGGAGCTTGGTCCATGACCACCAAGCCGTTGTTTGTCGGGGTGCATCCCGAATACCAGCGTCGCGTGGACGTCGAAATCCAAACAAAATTAGTCCGACCAGAATTGGCCATCTGCTACTCGATCCCGGAGCTTTTGAACCAGGTCGGGAATTGGCTTGGATAAATCAGCGAGCACCGGACCACTGCAACGCAGCAGGGGATAGCGCAACCCAAAGGGGTCAGGATTTCCGCCTGTCGTCGCCGAGTTGGGAACAATCCAGCCGCTCACATCCCGGAACGTGATGCCGAAACCGCTGTTGTTCCTACCCGCAGAGTATCAGCGGCTACACTTGCTCTGGCTCCTTTCTTCCCGGATCTTTCCGACGATGGTATCCCCTTCGGTCGCAGCGCTGAGTCTCCTCCGCTGAGACTTGGCGCGCTTCGACATCTTATCGAAGCGAGAGAGCGAATCCCGACTGTGGGCAACCTCGCCCGTTTGGCCCTTGCGCTTGACGTCTCTGCTGGCTGGTTAGGGTACGGACTCGGCGAACAGAATACCGATGGGAGGGCGGCAACAACAGACGGCATGGGGGCACGTCTCGCCTCTGTTCGTATCGAGCGCGGACTCACCAAGGTCGCACTTGCTCGACAGCTTGATCTCAGCGCTACCGCCATCGCTAACATCGAGAAGGGCGCACAGACCGGTGTGGACGTTCTTGAATCGCTGGCGAAAGCTCTTGGTGTGTCACCAGCGTGGCTTGCGTTTGGTGAGGGTCCGCGGGAGATTCCCAAGAGAAGTCGCACTAGGACCGAATCCAGTGAACCTGCCAGTGCAGCTCGTTGAACGCTGTGCCATCGAGACCTCCCCTTCAACGTGGCCCCTCGCATGCAATCGGTGACCGTGCTTGATCCCATGTCGAGCGAATCGCCTACCATTGCTCCAGCCCAACTATTGGAGGACTGCGCTGCGGTATGCCTTGAAGTATCGCTTCCTACGCAGCCCGCGGCACTGCTTGCCAGATGATTCGTCGTGTTGAATGAGATGTCTGAGCCGTCGCTGAGAAGTTCACTCCTCGCCATACTGAGTGGAGCTTTGTGTGGCGAGTCCTGTGTCAGGCAGTACGTCGAGTAGTCCTTCCAGCTCCCACAGTTTGTGTCCACGAGTGCTGCCCCCACTCCCATACGAGCCAGAAGCGCTGATGGCTGCGGCTCACGCCAAAGCCATGGCACTGGATGAAGCCACCGCTGCTCAAAGCGCGCTTCCTTCTTGGTCTCATCACGCAGCGCTCACGCCACCTCCCGCTCTTGCTGCAGAGACTTCGTCGTTTATTCCCCCAACTGCGGTGCTTTCCGCCGCTCATGCAGAGTTCCAACCACCGGTGCCACCGCAAGCCACTGAACCCGGCGTTCGTCCACTCAGACCCACAGAGATTCTGGAGGCCATCAAGCAGCTAGGTCCCGAAGGACTTGCCGCATTCCAAGCCGCACTGGCCAGCACCTCGCTGGCTCCCAAAGGATGAGCGGTAATCAGCGCTGCCGCCGAATCGGGAGACCGACAGCATGAGAGCATCAACCGCTGATCAAACGGCCGCTAGGAGTGTTGCACTTCAGGTCAAGTGGGACTCCCTTTTTGTCCTCTATTTGTAGGGACCGAGCTCGGCCGTCTTCAGATGTCGCAGCGCGAACTCCTTACTCGCCTCGACATCGTCGGGCAGTAGCCGCTCATAGCTGGTAGGACAGCGAGAAATCTCCGCAAGTGGTCCCTCCTCCGCCCGCGCGCGCCAGGAAAAGTAGACACTGCGCGGCACTCCCAAACACGCCAGAATCGGCAGAAGTGGCCACTCGCTCCGTCGCTGTGTTTGCTCAACGACCTCCAACACTTCTTGCCTCGTTTGCG
>CALLYL010000372.1 GCA_937859535.1 uncultured Myxococcales bacterium | reverse complement strand
CGAGGTGAGTATCCCTGAGTAGCGGGGTGACAAGCTGGGTAGGATCGAGATGCGCTGGCTCGGTGGCGAATAAAATCGCGGGTTGTGGGCAGCGTTGTAGCCAAGCCAGATGAGTCCGGACACAAACGCCGCCCCACCAACAGCCATCATCGAGTAACCGGCGGGCGCGTAGTTGGTGACAAACAGGCAGTCTTGGTCAACGCAACGACCGTCATATAGATACAGTCTAGCGCCAGCGCCTGCCGTGAGCAGCCCAACCGTCATCAGTAGCGCGCCCGGCCACAGCGCCGGCGGACGAATTACGGCATCCGCGCTGCTGTTGGGACGAACCTCGACCAGGCGGGTGAGCCGCAGCCCGCGAAAACTAGTCGCCGTCACCGAATGCAGCCCTGCGGTGGTCTTGTGCGACGTCTCGATCGACATGCCGTGCTCGGTGAATCGCTCCGCTGGCAGGATCTGACTGTCGACGCTGACGGTGTAGCCCCGTGGCACTTCGACCCGCAACGCGGTCAGACGCTGGAGCAGAAGCCGCACTGGCTCCATGTCGCGTCGGACTTCGATATCACGGACCATCGATTCATACGGCTTGCCCGGTGGTGCCAAGACCTCGACACGATGTGGCCCTTCGGACAGTTCCATCACCGGGTACTGCACCCCGACCGACCGATTGTCGACGCGAACGATGGCATCTTTGGGTTCCCACTCGAAGCGAACCTCGATCGGACGAAGCTGCAAATCGACCACGAGCGACGCGCCGGTCTGCGTGACGGTGACGGGTAGGTCTTGGGCCAAAAATCCGGGCTTGTCGGCGTGGACGGTATAACCACCGAGGAACAGGCGAATCGGCACCTTGCCGCTCCGCTCGGGCTCGGACAGCTCGCGAAGGCCTCCCCGGCTGTCGACGATCTTGATCTTGGCATCGATGGTTCGCACATCGAGTCGAAGCTGAGCGGTCAGGCGCTGGGTGGCGATGACCTGCTCAACCGCTTCGCCGATGGTGCTCTCTAACTTGGCCGGATCGCGCTTGACCTCGCGTTCCACGTCCGCAGCAATGCCACGCGCTGCAGGATCGAAGATCGACACCGACGCAACCAAATCCTTCTGCCGAGGAGACTGGACGATGACATCGATCAAGCGCCACAGGCCAAGCTGCTCGGTAATCGCCATCCGGCACGAGTCGTTGCGGCATCCGCGCAGCGATGGCTCTTTCGTAAACAGCGACTCGATCTTCGAGGAATCGACCAGTTGATAGCGACGACTGGCGGCGGAACTGGCGGCGGCATGGGCCGCCTCACACAGGCCACTCGACGAACCGACATCACAAGCCAGGCGCACCGCCGCAATCGGCAGGTTCGAGGCCACAGGCGGTGGCAAGTCCGGCTTCACCACAGGTGGTGGCGACGCCTTACCGGTCGATGAGTTCTTGTCACCGCCCGCCCGCTTGCGCTTCTCGGTGCCACGCTGCTTACCAGTCCGCTTGGCCAGCACTTCCGTTGGCATCGACAACGCCAGGGCTGCCACCAGCAGAGACTGAGTCACCGGCCCAGCCCACGTCAAAACACGCGCCAAGCCCGATGCTGGGCAAGTGGTGCGAGTGGTACGAGCTGCGGCAGGGTCTAACACCGGGGGACTCAAGGGTGAAAGTTCCATCCCCCGCTCAACGAGGGGGCAGCAAAGTGTATCGTGGAACGCACGCTAAGGAAAGCTAGCAGTCTCAACCTACAACGGCCACGCAGCCGAATTGCCTCCCCACGAGCATTTTGATTTTTTCTCGGTGGATTCGCATGGTTGAGACGAAGTACAAACAAGGGCTGTGACTAAGCTTCGCAACAAGCACTACTACGACGAGTTCTCGACGACCTATGAGCGGCATCGGCACGAGGGCTATCACGCATTTATCGACGAGCTGACCACCGACCTAGTCAGTCGCTACATGACGCCAGAGACGAGACTGCTCGAGGCGGGCTGCGGCACCGGGCTCATCTTAAACCGCTTGGTTCCCCACGCCAAAGTCGCGGTAGGTGTGGATCTGTCGTCGGGCATGCTCCGCAAGGCTTCGGCCCGTAACCTGCAAGTGGTGCAGGGATCGGTCAACGAGTTACCGTTTGCCGATGATTCGTTCGACTTGGTGTGCTCGTTCAAGGTGCTGGCCCACGTCGAACAGATCGAGCAGGCCATGCACGAGCTGTCGCGGGTACTGAGGCCCGGTGGCTATCTGCTCGCCGAGTTTTACAACACGATGTCGCTCCGCTACCTGATCAAGCGGATCAAGCGACCGACGGCGATCTCGGCAGCCGTGAACGACGAAGCGGTCTATACCCGCTACGACTCGCTCGAGCAGATCCGCTCCTATCTACCCAGCGATGTGCAGGTCGAAACCGTCCATGGCATCCGCGTGGTGACACCATTTTCGCAGGCTCATCGCTGGCCCCTCGTCGGTCCAGCGCTACGCATTGTGGAGCGGCAGGCGGCGGTTCTGCCCGGGGTACGGCGGCTCGGTGGCTTTCTGCTGGTCGTGGCCCGCAAGCGTGACTAGTTCTCTGCCAGAAGAACTGACAGTGCTGGCAGCTACGAGGAGGTGGGCCTCTGAGAAATGCAATAAGAGTCATTTAGGATGACTCTTATTTTGCCTGCGTGGGGATCTTGCGACGCGGTCGAATCTAGCGATGCAGCAGGGTCTTCGTCGCCGCGATCAGGGAATCGTAGGTCAGCGCGTACTTGCCCTGCGCCAGCCGCAGATCCTGCGCAATCATCGCCATTACATCCACCGCTGGCAGTCCGGCATGCTGACCGAGCTGTAGTCGGTACTCAACGATGCTCTCCGCAAAGTTCGCGCCTGGGCGCAGAGTCACTTCCGGAGTCCTTTTGACCACGGGCTTCACCGGGCCAGACTTCACTTCCGGCTTCGCGGGCTGAACGACTGGCTCTTTTTGACCAGACGCTTCCGGGCCGGACGTCTTTTTGCGAAGCGTCGCTGGTTGCGGAGCGCCCGTACTCGACGCGGTGGTCGACTTCTGCTTGGCCGCCTTTCGGCTCTCCAGCAGCGCCGTCAGAATCGGAAACCACTCGCTTGGGACGGGCCACATCCGCGACTCGACCAAGCGCACATCCACCGCACTGGCCCGAAGATAACGACCCAGCTCTTCGGGAGTCAGCCTGAGCAAGGCCCGCTGCTGGCGAAGCCACGAACCATGTAGCTGCGACGAAACATTCAGACGCGCAGCCGCCTTCCCCTCTTCCGTACTTAGGATGCCGAGCTTTAGCAAACGGGGAATCCAGCGCAGCGGCAATCGAATGTTCTGGCGCTCTAGTGCATAAAGCTCCGCCTCGGTAGTGACCAACTTCTGGAGCAAAAATTGTAGCGGAATTGCCTGCTGATGCCGCCTCTCACGCAGCCATCGACCATGAAAGAAATCCACCGCCGGGGGTACCTTCGTAGCTTCAGCAGGAATCACTGGAGTTGCCGTCGGCACCACACTCTGCGCATCTGCCGGAACCGCTGTCGGCGGACTCTCAACCACGGCCACCGGCGGACTCTCAACCACTGCCACCGGCGGACTCTCAACCACTGCCACCGGCGGACTCTCCGCGACAGGGATTTCCACCACAACCGGAGGCTCCGCTGCTTTCGGTATCTCCTGTGCTGCCGCAGAACCAGAGACTTCCGCAAGCACAACCGGAG
>CALLYL010000371.1 GCA_937859535.1 uncultured Myxococcales bacterium | reverse complement strand
ATCGCTCGTGGCTTTGGTACAACGACACGTATGAATCGCACGCGTTCGCGCTGCGCGTGCTAATGGAAATCGACCCAAAAAATTCCAAAAAGGATGGTCTGGTGCTGTGGCTGCTTATCAACAAGAAGCTCAGCCAGTGGAAGTCGACGCGAGCGACCGCAGAAGTCATCTACTCACTGGTCCACTATCTGCGAACCGAGAAGGCGTTGGGAGTCCGCGAGGAAGCGACGGTGTCGGTCGGACCGATGGTGCAGTCGTTTGCGTTTGATCCAGATAAGTACGTCGGCAAGACCCAGATCATCATTCCGGGAGCGCAGGTTGAACCGCAGAAACACCACACGGTGAAAGTCGAAAAGGCCACCAAGGGCTATATGTTCGCCTCGACCACTTGGCACTTTTCGACCGAGAAGCTCCCGACCGAAGGCAGCGGAGACTTCTTCCACGTCGAGCGCAAGTATTTCCTTCGCCAAAACAACGGCAAGGAATGGACGCTAGCGCCCCTGGCCGAAGGTACGATGATTCAGCCTGGCGATCAGATCGAGGTGCAGCTCTCACTACGAACCAAGCACGCCGCCGAGTACGTTCACCTGCGCGATCCCCGTGCCGCAGGAATGGAGCCGGATACCACCGTATCGCGCTACAAGTGGGATCAGGGAATCGGTTGGTATGAAGAGGTCCGTGACAGCGGAACCAACTTCTTCTTCGAACAACTCCCCGTTGGTCAGTACACCTTCAAGTACCGACTGCGTGCCAACCTCTCCGGTCACTTCCGCGTCGGTCCCGCCACCATTCAGTCGATGTACGCCCCGGAGTTCAGCGCCTACTCAGCGGGTCATCTGCTCCACATCGCACCGCAGAAATAGCTCCGCTTCGCTACCGCCGCACCAGGTGAACAAACTGGCTCCAAGTCGCCTGTTTGTTCACCTAGACCGAACAATCAGAACCAGCGCCAGAGGGGCTGAGCCGATCGGATTGAACTTCCACGGCCACTTCCCCTACACTTGACAGACCCAAGAGGAGTCCCCATGAAGTTTGCTCACGTTGCCCTCGCCACTGTCCTGTTTGCTGCAAGTCCCGTGTTGGCTCGTCCGGTTGCCGGAGTCGAGGTTTCCGAGACGATCAGCGTCGAAGGAAAGACCCTCAAGCTCAATGGTGCCGGAATCCGCAAGAAGTTCGTAGTGAAGGTCTATGTCGGTGCGCTGTACCTTGAGGAAGCCTCAACCGACGCCGCAGCCATCATCAAGTCCGACGCCGTACGGGTGGTCAAGATGACATTCCTACGCGAGGTCGAAAAGGCCAAGCTGGTCGGCGCGTTCAAGGAAGGATTTGAAAAGAACTCTGCGGCGAAGGCGGCGTCTCTACAGCCACACCTCGACAAGATTTCTGCGGCCATTGGCGATGCCAAAAACGGGACGGTGATGACCGTTTCCTACGCTCCGGGCAAAGGCACCACCATCTCGATGCAGGGAAGCGGATCGGTCACCATTGAAGGAAAAGACTTCGCCGATGCGATGTTCCTAAACTGGATCGGTAGCAAGCCCGCTGATGATGGTCTGAAGACCGAGATGCTCGCGGGCAAGTAGCCGATGTTGGGAATTTACTGAGGCGGCTGCGGTAGCATCGCGGCATCGACGGCGCGCATTCCCTCGTCTTCGAAGCCAATGAAAGCGGTCGCCCGGTGAGGCCGCAGCAGCGAAAGCCGATACAGCTCGTTATAGGCCGCAAGAACCTTCGGGCGGACTCCCAATTCCGCCATGGCGCGACCCACCGCGAGTGGGTACTGACCTTTTGCTTCAGCCAGCAGAGTCGCCACTTTGACGCTGGTTTCTGCTTCGATGGTAGCAACGGCCAATCGACCAACTTCTTGCAGCTCCGACCGTGCCCTGCCCAGTCGGGCCGAGATCGTGGACAGAATCCGCGTGGTGACTTCAGGAAGCAGGCTCACTTTCTGGATGAACGCCAGCTCGATCGAGACGCCCCATCTCTCAGTATCGGATCTAATATCCTTCGTCAGCAGCTCGCCGAGTTCCGACCGATCGCACAGGATTTCATGGAACGTCCGTCGACCTAGTAGCGACAGCGTCGCATGCATCACAAGGCTGTGCAGCGACGCTTGAAGCTGGGCAACGGCATACTCTGCTTTGACGGGATCTACGATCCGGTAGTCGATCCAGACATCGACAATCACCGTGGTCCCTTCTCGGTCTGCGACATGGACGTCCGCAAACTGGAGAAAGTCCCGTCGCAGCGATACCCGACGAAGGCGCACCCATGGTAAGAGCTTCGAGGGAAGCCCATGAAGTCCTGGTTCCTTGAGCGTGGCAACGTGTTTCCCAAAGCGCTCGACCAGCAGGGCCTCTTCATCTTCGACCTCTACCGTGATTGCGCGCAGGAGTCCCCATAAGAGTAGTGCGATTGCGATCGGTATGATCGCGCCCAGCAGGAGTGGAAGCCAGGGAGTCATGGTGTCACCTTCTGTTCTGCACTTCGCGTGAGGGTGGTGGACGGTTGAGCGGTCCCGCGTACATAGACATGACGCGACTCGGACAAGACTTCCGCTCGTCGCCGAGCCACGTAGTCATCCAGTACGTGATTGTGCTCCAGCTCTGCGAGCTTCGATCCGAGTGCGACCATTTCAACTTCGATGGCACGCGCTCGCTCCCGCGCAATCTCGACTCCCTTTTGTGCGGCAAGGAGTCTCTGCTGACACTCTCCTTCGCTGCGGAACAGCGCCGCATCGACATCGCTTTTGGCTTGGACCACCGTATTGAGCGCGTCACGCAGCTCGTCGGGAGGTTCGAAATTCATGACATCGATCGCCTCGAGTCGCACCCCAAAGTGGTCACCCACCAAGCGCTTGCCAAAGTCGGTGACACGCTCATTCAAGGTCTTGCGCTCGCGACGAATCAGCGCATAGGCCCCCAAGGAATCGTCGATGAGCTGTTCCGCCGTGGTGAGCGTAGACAGACCGTACACACCTTCTCTTGGTGGCACTCGAAAGTTGGCGATCTCGTTGCGCAGTAGGCACGTGAAGGTTCCCACCATGTGCTCAATCGGTCGGGCCAAGCCGAACAAATAGTGTTCCAGCTTGTCATTGAGCGGCGCGAAACGAAGAGCGGACTGATAACGGACCACAATCCCATCGTTGGTCATCACGGTGCGATCCTCCTCACCGGTCAGCTCGACGCTCTGTTCCTTGATGCTCACCCGCAGCACCTGATCCCAGGGGAGCTTGCGGTGGAGTCCCGCAGTGAGCACGCGCAGGGTGTCTTGTTGACTCCGCACCGCCCTTCCAAAACGGGTAAGGACCGCAACCTCTCCTTCGGAGACGTAGACGTAACTTCGTGCAAACAGAACCAGGACCAGCAGCGCGGCCCCGAGTAGCATTCCTTCGGTAATCATTAAAACCTCTCTGTGTGAGGGGGAATCAACCAGCGATCTTGCCAGGGCTGGATTTCCAGCTCGCGAACCATGACCTCATCTTCCTTGCGCTGTTCATCAAGCGCATCGGCAGCGGCATAGGCGCTCGCCAGGCCACGATTCACTTCCACCACATCTTCGTTGAACTCGCGATGATGTTCGGAGGCCAGCGGCAATCGGTCCACCGCATCAGCACTGTCCACGATCGTTCCATGCGGGACGAAACGGCCATCTGGAATCTCCACACCGACGACAATCGACCCAATTCCGATGTAACAACCGGAACCGATGACAGAGTCGTGAACGACCGCATTGAATCCGACGAACGTGTGATCACCGATGTAGGAAGGTCCGTGAATCAGCGCGTTGTGCGCGATCGAAACATCTTTGCCGATGTAGATCGCCCACTCCTCACCCGCGACCTCCACATACTTCTCTTTGAGCGCGTGCAGGATCACTCCGTCTTGGATGTTGGAATTGGGTCCAATGAAAAATGGTGCTCCTTCATCCGCCCGCACAGAAGTATCCGCAGCGATGTGAACATGATCACCGAGCACCACCTTGCCAATCACCGAGCCCTGCGGATGAACATACGCAGTTGGTGCCCGGACTCCTTCATGGCGAATGTGACGTAACCAGCGATGATGGGTCGGCAGCGGATTGCTATGACCGGTGACCCGCGCTTGCGCATGCTCTCTTCCCAACATCGCACGAACCCCACGGGCTCGGGCCGCAGAGTCAGCCATGGAGATCCGACGCGAGCCTCGGTGCAGATACAGACCAACCGCATGAATGGCCATTCCGATCACCAGTCCGCTCATGAGGTGTCCGGTCACCGTCCCAAGCGCCGTTGCAGAAAAGGCCACCGCTTCGAGCTTCTCCTTTTTTGCCAATTCCAGCAGCGTGCGCCACTCGACCAACCGGAATCCCACCACGCACAGAAGTCCTGCGAGCGCGGCCTGCGGAATGCTGCTGATCACCGGGGCCAGCGTCAGCACCAGCCCTGCCAACAGCAATCCATGAAGCAGAGAGGACAGTCGGTTCGTGGCCCCACTTTGCACGTTCACCCCCGAACGCACCACCACACCAGTGACCGGCAGACCACCAAACAGACCGACCGCCGTGTTGGCCAGTCCTTGACCAAATAGCTCCAAGTTGGGTTCATGTGGTCGACTGTCCTTGACCATCCGATCCAGCGCCTGAGCAGAGAGCAGAGACTCCAGCGAAGCCAGCAAACCAAGCGGCAGAGTCGCCACGGCCAAGTCCAGCCAGCGATCATCATCCACAATCGGAATCGTCAGCTTGGGAAACATCGGAAGGACTTCACCGATGTCACGGACCCGCTGTACATCCCAGTGAACATAGACCGACACGAAGGTGATCACAGCAACGGAAAGTGCTGCCGCTGGAACCCGCTTGTATTTGGCCAAACCAACAATCGAGAACGCGACCGTTAGACCCGAAACCACCGCCAACCAAGACACGTGATGCAGCCACTGCGGACGATGCATCATCATCGCCAGATCGATCACTTGATAGTTGATGACCTCGGGAAAGCCGAGTAGCTCGGGAATCTGACTGTCGAGTAGCTTGATCCCGACTCCGGTGGTAAAGCCCGCGAGGATGCTCTCTGGTACGTACTTACCAAGCCGTCCAGCCCCCGCAAAAGCAAGGACGACCTGTAGGACTCCGATCATCAAGCAGGCAGCGGCCACACCGACCACACCAAACTGTTTTGAGAGTGCTAACACCATCAGCGATAGCGCGGCGGCGGGTCCGGTGACTTGAAGAGGAGACCCGCCAAAGCAGGCCGCGACAAAACCGCCGATGGCACCAGAAAACAGTCCTGCGGCAGGAGGCAGTCCACTGGCCACGGCCAGCGCCAAGTTGAGTGGCATCGCCACCGCAGCCACCGTCACTGCGGCGAGGATGTTGGGAAGTTTGGGCTGATGGTAGGCATCGGCCCAGTCGGCTTTCCAGACCGACAGCATCAAACGGACTCGCTCAGCAAAGGGGGAAGTCACAGCATGGCCATGACCCTGAGCGGTCTTCGGTACAGTAATCTTCATCGTAACTCCCGATACCGACTTGCTCTCGGCGTATAGGCGTACCGAGAGCTCGCGTGCAGAGCTAGCGGAGTGCGCGCTCTGCGCAGAAAGGCTCGCTCGTCCGACTAGGTGGTTCGAGGCGGGCGCTCGGGAGTTTCGCGATAGGTGAGGTCACTCAGCTCGGTCGAATGACTCGGACGGAGGAGTTCGCTGAGTTGTTCAAGGAACGCATAGGAATGAGACCAAGCGAGATCGGCAGGGTCCGACTGCTTCTTCTTCAGCTCCTCATCGCATGGCTCACCGGACTCTTCGCTGGACTTGGAATCGGGTCTGCCATCGGGGTCTTCATCGAGTGGCTCATGATCTGGCTCACCGTCTTCGCTGTCTTCCTCTCCCTCGCTGTCCGCCATCGCGCACGCGGCAGGGGAGGATGGTTGCTCCGGGTCTTGGTTCCGCTCGGTGGCCACCGAAGCAGCGGCCCACCACGCACCAATCGGCTTCGGACCCTGCGCAAGCTCCATCAGGAGCGACAGCAGAGCCAAGCAGACCCAGAAGCGTGCGTGCCAAATACCCATACGAGTCGCCTCATATACAGGAATCCCTGTACTGTGGCAACTTCTGAGCGCTCCCTACATCCCTGGCCCGAGCCTTGGCCGGTCCCCATCCGCGAACTGTCGCCGATTCTTGATCGATTCCGAACCGACCCTTACGGCGCACACATTTCTTCGACTTGCAGTGCCAGCTCAGCAGCGACCTGCGCTGCGGTGAGGCGCTTCTGTGGATCGGCATGCAGACAGCTAGCCACCAGCGCGCACAGAGCCGGATTTAGATTCGAGGTCTGGCTCTGTAACGACGGAATCGTCAACGGCTCACCATGAGCAGCCATCTCA
>CALLYL010000370.1 GCA_937859535.1 uncultured Myxococcales bacterium | reverse complement strand
TGTGTACGAACGGTGGTCAAAGGCCTACGCTTCGAAGCGATAAGCGACGCGGATACGTACAGCGTTCAATACGACTTCGTAAACCTCCACAGGTAGCTTCGGTGATAAGATGAGACCGATGCGCGCCTGGATCGGCTTAGTATCCCTGCTGCTCCTTCTGCTCCTGCCAAACGGGAGCACTTCTGCCGCGCCCCCTCATCGCCCGGCCGCCGCGACGACTGCACCACCGACCCCCGCAGCAGCAGCCCCAAGTGGAAGCAGTGGTGTTCGCATCCAGTGCATGACCGAGGGAGCAGAGCTTTTTCTCGACGGTGAACTGATGGGACAGACTCCCTTTAAGGACGTCATCCCGCTGGCCGCTGGAGAACACACCATCCGCGTCTCTCGTCTTGGATTTACGCCGCACATCGACGTATTCAAGATCAAGGCCGGTCAAACAACTCGCATCGAAGTCGAGTTGACCCCGATCTCGGGTGTGCTTGGCATTACCTCCAGCAGCGTCAAGGATGGTCCGGCAGTCCGCGTATTCATCGACGACAAGTTCTTCGGAAAAGCGCCGCTAGAAACCGAAATGCCACTTGGCAACCACCAAGTCCGCGTGGAACGTCCCGGCTACTATTCGGAGTCCTTTGCGGTAAAGGCCGAGCCGGGAAAGCGCATCGATAAGGATGTCGAACTGAAGCCACTGCCCGCTGACCAAAACCCGTACCTGGTTAAGCAACCGCAGGTGAAGTGGTATCAAAAGTGGTGGGTCTGGACGATTGCTGCGGTTGGTGTAGCCGCCGTGGCGACCGCCATCATCGTGCCGGTGGTGCTATCGCAAAGAACCATCTGCAAAGAGGTAGATGTCTGCACCACCATTGGAACCGCCGCTATTACGGTGCAGCCACAGAGTCTGACCCAGCCGCTGACCACGCCATCGTTTGTGGCACCGCTCGCCGCTCCACCCGCTCGTCCGTCGTTCGTGCCCAGCCTGACGCTGAGCTTCTGAGCCCACCTCCAGCCTAGGCTTTCCGCGATGATGACAGCATGCGAACCGTGCATGCCGCCTGCGACTGCCTGGATGCGCAAGGTGTCTCCAGCCAAGCGCCCACATTTCTCGTCGGAGATTCTTTATGGACGACAGCGACCGTAAGCTGTGAGCAGCAGAGCGGACTGAGGCTCAGACCCGACAGCGATGCAACGATCCTAGCGATCTATCTGGTCTTCGCTGGCGAGGGAATCACCGATACCTGGAATAGCTGGCTACGAGCCCCTCGTGCGCCCAGGGACACAGATGTGGAACTCCAAGTCGATGGACAAGTACGATCCATACGATGCAGTAGCGCTTCGCTCGATCGGCGATCGTTGCCGATACGCCAGAAGTGTATCTTTCCAGCAACGGTGATGACCCTCATTCCGGAGCAACCGATCCACGATGCCCGCGAGCTGCTGCTTCGGATTCCGCAAGGCCCTCACCTGCTCGGACGGATCCTGCTGGGCGCAGAACTGCTCGACATTCCGGTGGCCCACCGTCTGCAGCCTCCGCCGCGATCGGATTCCCCACCGACGAGAGCGCAGCTTGACAAGCGGGGCGATGTGCTCTCGCAACAGCTTCTCTCTCAGCTTGGTTCGAGCGCAGAACCAACACTCGCTGACATTGCGCGACTCGCCCTGCCCTTTCGTGGTGGTGCGCTGCTCGGGACAGTCGAAGGTCCGATCGCTTATCAGAACTGGGATGGTGGCCTGCTGTTTCGAGAGTACGGCGTCGAGGGCTGCGATCGTACCCACCATCGACTATCGACGCAGTGGCTCGGCCCATCGCTGGCATCTTGCGATCAAAGACTGCGACGTGGCTATCTACCGATCGGCGAGCTGCACTTGATCGGCACGACGGGAGCACGACTGACCCAGGTCGCTTTTGTCGATGCGGATGGCAATCTACGGGCTCGTTCGACGCTGCACGGACTGCCCCCCGAAGCGAGTATCGAAGACGAGCTTGCGCAGTGTGGCTTGCTGCCAAGTGAAAACAACAAGCGAGCCAACGCGCAGGTGGTGTTTCCGATAGAGACCTCGGCGATTGACGAGACGCTGCGGCTCATGACGCGAACCGGATCCCGGAGTGTGCAGCGCAGCAAAGAACAGGTGTTGCTCAACCTCACGATTCCACTCGCGGAACACTCCCCGCAGCGCTCGTTCGAGGAAGCCCTGGAGCAAGTCGAGACCGAGTGCGAAACGTATCTGACCAGCGGTTCGACACTATCGATTCCCGAACCGACGCTCGACCGTCTGTGGCGGGCGCTGCTTTTGCATAATCGACTGTTCGTGCGCGACGGAGTGATGCGCTATGGACTGTTTCCCGGCGTCTATGATGGCGGTGTCTTTGGCGTCGAAGAGGGCTGGAACATCGTTGCGTTGGCCCAGTTTGGTCATGCCGACGAAGCCGCCGTGGCACTGCGCAAAACGTTTTTCGATCCGCAGTTTCTGATCAAGTCGGGTCAGCATCATCAGTATCGCAATGGCCTCGCACTCACCTACGCCGCTGATCTCTTTGGGCTGACCGGCAATCGCGAGCTTCTCGATGGACTATGGCCGCAGATCGCTGAAAGCGCGGAGTGGATCAGTGAGTCCCTCCACAGCACCCAACTCTTGGTAGACGGACAAAGGCCGACTCATTACGGACTGATGCCCAAGCACACCTATGGCGGTGATCTGATCGAGCCTGCGTATAGTCTCTACGGCAGCTCGACGTGCTGGCGAGGACTCCGTGACGCAGCCAGGCTCGCCACGGTGATGCAAGATCGCCGTAGCGCCACATGGTGGGCCGCCGCAGCCGAGGCACGAGGAAACCTTCACTCCGCCGCCGAACGCAGCTATCGACGAAACGGAAAACCGCCCTATCTGCCGTTTCGTACCGATGACAGCGGCCCGGTGCCAAGTGCCGCCGACTATCACCAGCTCTTTGCGTCTCTGATCCTCGAAACCGCGCTGTTTGGCTGGCATGGTCGCTGGTCTCACGAGATCACCGATTACCTGGAACAAACCGGACGACAGGTGCTGCAAGTCGCCCGCTTTGATCAGTGGTTCGGACGGCTGGGCGTTGATGCCGAGTACTCTCGGGGCACTCAGCTATGTGCGATTCACCGTCGAGAGTTTTCACGCTTTTACCTGGGTCTGCTCGGACAAGTGGGGCTGAGCTGCGATCCTCATACGTTCGTGTCCCCGGAAACGGCGATCGTGCTGTTCAACCAAACCGAGTGGAACGATCGCATGCGAACGCTGGCTGAACAGCCGAGTCGCTGTGACTCTGATCCTTGCTCGGCAGGAACTGCCGTCATGCTGCAGTACCTTCGGATGCTGTTCGTCTGCGAGGAACGAGATGAAGACGATCTACCAACGGGAACCCTGCTCATCGGAGCACCGATGCCGCCGAGTTTCTTTGCGCCCGGCAAGCACTTTGCGGGAACGAATCTTCCGACGGCACTCGGGACGATTTCGCTGCGCTGTGAGTCGAGCCTGCGAGAAGTGGTCTATTTCCTGCGAGTACGTCGACCCGTCACCGTTGAGCTCTTCTATTTCGATTCATCCCAGCAACACCGCTCCCACAAACACCGTGTGACGCACACCGACATCGAGGACACGGTCCGACTGCCTCGGTAGAGGAACGTAAGTATCCGCAGCCGCCAAACCTGAAAAAGCGCCACGGCTGGCGTCGAGGAAGTGCGTTGACTTTTCCCCTGGAAATTATACGCTTAGCGACAGTCGCCTCGTGCGATGCCGCAAAGGTTGGAGTCTCCTCTGCAGTCGGCAGTGTCTGGACAGCGCATCTTGGTAGTCGCCGAAGACCCGGCGCTCCGCGACAAGCTTGCACAAGCGGTGCGGGCGGGTGGTGGTCAACCTGTTACCGTCGCTGGAGTTGCAGAAATTCCAGGTCCGCAGGTGCCTTACCGGTTGGTGATCGCAGGCTGGGATGGGCGGCTCGATTGGCTGCGAGCGGTGTGCAGACGCCTGCGTGACTCGGCACAGCTTGTCGCCATGGTTCCGCAGCGCAACCTCGGGGAGCAGGTGCAAATCCTCGCCGACTCGCACTGCAACCATGTACTCACCACCGATGATCGTGGCATGTGGCTCCTGCAAGTCACTGTAAACAAGTTCGTCACCGGCGAACTGTTCGGCATCGAGCGCTATCTGCCTCCGGGCACACCGGTGATGTTGACGCGGCTGCGAGACTTCCAAGGTCGCCAAAACGCCATCGACGAGGTTCTTTCCTTCGCCGACAAATCCGGGGTGCGTCGACAAGTGCGAGCCTCCATCGGTCAAGTCTGTGAAGAGCTGCTCATGAACGCGCTGTATGACGCCCCCGTCGATGCCAGTGGTACGCCGCTGTTTCATCACGTCGACGTCAAGGAACGCGTGGATAAGCTGTCGCCCCGTCCCGTCTCCATTCGCTACGCCGTTGCCGAAGACTCGTTTGCCGTGTCGGTCCGTGACCGCTTTGGCCGACTCGAAAAGGCGACCATCCTGCGGTACATTGAGAAGTGTCTGCGTAGCTCGGACCAAATCGATCGCAAGACCTACGGCGCGGGGCTCGGACTGTACTTGATTGTGAACGCCGCGACCCAATACGTGGTCAACGTGGCACCGGGCATGGCGACGGAGGTGGTCTGTACGTTCGATCGTGGAACGCGGCAGCCGCTACGCGCTCTGTCGGTATTCGTCTATCCAGGCAACCCAGCGAGCAAGGAATAGTCAGGTTGCCCGAGTTGGCGCTGCGCCCCCGATGCACGATGATGGCCCATCGGGCTCAGAGCAAAGCGCGGCAGTCAGTGTTGGTGTTTTGAGGGACTCATGTGCTGACGGGGCAGCTTGGTCCATATACGCTCGTCAAGAAGATCGCCGTTGGGGGAATGGCCGAGATTTATCGCGCCATCGTTCCCGACACCGAGCCCTTGCGCCAAGTCGCCATCAAGGTCATCCATCCCAACAACAGCGAAGACCCCGAGTTCGTCCGCATGCTTCTCGACGAAGCGCGGCTCGCGGTGCGGCTCAAGCACCCGAACATCGTTACCACCTACGACCTCGGGAAGGACAAAGAGCAGTACTACCTGGTGATGGAGTTGGTCGAGGGCATCGATCTGTTTCGACTGGAACAGCGCTCAACCGACCTTCACCTGAGCATTCCGGTTCCGATTGCTGCCTACGTCGCCCGTGAAGTAGCGCGGGGTCTGCACTTTGCGCACGAACTGGCCGATCCCTCGGGCAAGCCTCTCAACGTCGTGCATCGCGATGTCTCTCCGCAGAACGTGCTGCTTTCGTACGATGGCGCGGTCAAGATCACTGACTTCGGCATCGCCAAGGCCGAGGGTCGCTCCGAACAGACCCAGATTGGCATCATCAAGGGCAAGTACTACTACATGAGCCCGGAGCAGTCGGCGGGGCTGTCTCTTGATCGCCGAACGGACATCTTCGCCTGCGGGATCTTGCTCTATGAAATGCTGGCTGGCGAGATGCTCTACTTTGATCAGAGCGTCGAGAAGCTGCTCGATAAGGTCCGAAAAGCAGAGGTGCCGCAGCTATCCAAGCGCCGTCCCGACACGCCTCCAGAGTTAGAGCGAATCATGATGCGGGCGCTCAAGCGCCGTCCCGAAGACCGCTATCGAAGCGGCGAGGAAATGGCCCAGGCGCTCGATGGATTTCTGCGACGCCAGCACCCGACCTTTTCAGCGGAGGAAATGGGCAAGTTCGTCGAGAAAATTCAAACGACGCCGCCCAAAAAACGCGGGGCCGATGAGCCCACGGCTGCGCTCGACTTGTCGCATGCAGCCAAGCTAAGCGTGTCAGCGCAGGACGAGAACAACGACGATCGATCGCCAAGTCCAACGATGGGCATCGACAGCAGCCAACTCGAACAGATGCGGGCGCTGGGTGTGCGAGACGACAACAGCTTGCTGTTTCAGTCTGGCAACTTAAAGGCGCTGCTCGCAGGCAAAGCCAGCCAAAAGTCGCCGCTCGATTCGGAAGACGATCGTCCCGCAACCGCCAAGGGACTCCGTCCCAGCGATCACTCCGATGTCACCACGCACCGTCGACTCGCCGGACGGATCTACGAAGCCGCGCCACCCAAGGCTGTGTTTCCAGCCATCACACCTGATGGTGAAATCTTCGGGTTACTCACCGAAGGGGCGGATCTACTGCCGACCCCGATCGAGCTGGGCCAAGTGGGTACCGCCAAGCGCCGCCCTGGTAGCAGCGATCAGCTAGCCGCTCACTCACAGTCGGTGGCCGTCGGAGACAGTGTGACTGCGATTGCGCCAGTGGGAATCCTGCCGCCAGGCGTCGAGCGGTCGAAAAGAACAAGGCGCCCCTCGTCTCGATCGGCAGGAGAAGTGAGCGCGGAAGCGGCTCGACCTCGGCTGTCCGAGCCAAAGATGGAACTCCTGCAGAGCGATGTCTCGTACGAAAACCAAGCTTCGCAGCAGGATGGCCAGGGCGTCACGATGGCGCAGAGCGACGCTTTCGTCGGACACAAACCGAAGGAAGGCCCCAAATCGGGCCCGCTCCCCAGCCTGCGAGCGTCTCAAAAAATCGGAAAGAGCAGTGGCGAGAACAAGGCGCTCAACCTCGTTGCTGAGCCGTCGGGACAGATCGACATCATTTCGACCGAGATGACCCATGAATCGCTGGAAGCACCAGCGGATCTCCGGGGATCTCAGCCGCCTGAACCATCGGTAGAGGTGAGCGAGTCACGCAGTCGTTGGCTGTTCGCGCTGTCCGGGCTATCCGCAGCAGTGGTCTCGGGAGCACTCACCTGGTTTCTGGTCATTGGGCCCCAGCGCAATCAACGCCAGCAGCCCGTACTCGAGGATTTGACGGCGGTTGCCGACCTCGGGAGCCCAGCCGATCTCTCGACCCCCGCCGATCTGACCACAGCATTGCCCACTGAGCGCGCTGCGGATATCAACCAATCGATACCTGCCGAAGACAAACAGCGCCCCGCTGCGGGCCAAGTCCTGATTCGCAGTGAACCACCGGGTGCCACCGTCTTCATCGACAAAGCAGAAATTGGGGTCACTCCCCTCATCCTGACCGGCCGCCCACCCGGTGAGGACTTCAAAATCGAGCTCAAGCTCGATGGCTACAAAAAGGGCCGCAAGCGGGTCAAATGGCGAGACAAAGATCGACTGGAGATCAAAGTGAAGCTCCAGAGTGAAGCGGAAGAGGCAACGTCCGACGCCACCAGCAGCGACTCTGCCCCCAAAGGCAGCGAACAGGAGTCGCCGTAACAGCCCCGCTGTTCCTCATGCAATGCAGTAGACTCCGCGCTAGGTTCGCTTGTCATCGCCAAGCCCACAAACGCCCTCTCTGTTTCGGACCGTGATTGCCACGCTGGCGACACGATTTGCGGTATTGCCACTTGGTCTGCTGCAAGGAGCTCTGCTCGCACGTGGACTGGGACCGCAGGGACTCGGCCGCTACAGCGCAGCGCTGGTCGATGTCAACATCGTGACGACACTGCTCGCGCTGGGATTGCCGGGAGGTCTCGCGGTACTGGTAGGAGAGTCTCAGGGACACGCATCGGCAACCCGAAAGCTGTGGGCATACGGACTCCGTCACACACTGCTGGCCGTGCTGGTTGCGACCCTGCTTGGGATGGGATTCGCTCTGCTGTTTCCATCGCTGGCAATCAGAATTTATGCAGATCGTACTCCTCTTATTTTGGCAATCCTGACCCTTTGTGTCTGTGGTCAGCTTGGCCGGGATTTGCACAATGCGCTGCTGTGGGGAGGCCAGCGCTTCTCTGCTCAGAACCGTTTGAGCCTGGCACTCTCTGTAACCCAATTGACCGCCGTGGTGGTGCTGTTCTGGATCGAAAAGATCGCGGTCGAAAGCGCACTCGTGTTGCAGGCCATCAGTCTGTGGGGGCTCTGTGTGGCGTTTGTGTGGCGTTTGCGCGGCTGGCTCAGCGAACAGACAGAGCAGGCCGCCGAGCCTCCCACACCATCGGTAAAGCGACTATATCAAGTCAGCCTCCGCAACTTCCTACACATCTTGCCGGACATGCTGCTGCTACGGATGGACGTGTACTTGATCGAACTGCTACTGCCCAGACAGTCCATGGAGCATGACCTTGGACTGTATCAAGCAGGCGTCCGAGTGGCGGAGCTGCTCCTGATGCTACCGGGAACCCTGAACGCGGTGCTCTTTGCCAAAGCGGCGGCCCGGGAAGAGGTGTCCGAAAAGGCGCTGCTTGGGGCAAAGCTGGGCCTGTACCTGGGCCTACTCGGCTGCTTGGGAATGCTGCTGGTAGGAAAACCCCTGTTGATTCTGTTTTACGGATCGCGCTTTGCGGGCTCGTTCGTGCCGTGCCTGCTCGTCTTGCTCGGCTGCACTGCGCTCAGCTTTTCGGGACCGCTCGCCGGGACACTCTCGGGTGCAAGCGGCTATCCGCCGAGTGTCATTATCGCCCAGACAAGTGCACTGCTCACCAACGTCGGGATCAACCTGTGGCTATTGCCTCGGTATGGCATTGTTGGTGCGGCGGCAGCATCGGCTTTGGCTTATTCGGTGAGCGCACTACTCATCACCGTGGCGTTTGTTCGCCGCTTCCAGATCCCCCTCTCCACGCTCTTATCCCCCGTCGGTCCGCAGCAGATCATGACGCGACTCAAGCAGCGCTAACGCCCGCTGTTTCAGATTAGACTGAGCATCATGTTGTCTTTGCTCCGTGCCACAGGCTGCCTCAGCGTACTGGGTCTGCTTTCGCTGCTGCTTCCACTGCCGACGCTGGGCAGTCCGCCGCAGAAAGCGAAACCCCAGGTTGTAAGCACCGCTCTGCCTGCGGAGCCCGCACTGCCACCGTTTCGCTTTGAAGGTCCACTCGCCCCAGCGCTCACCGCGCTCCGCCAAGGTAAGCCCACCGAGGCCAAGCTGCTGCTCGACAAGCTGCGCCCCACCAGCAAGGACGCCAAGCAGCGGGACGAACTAGAGTCGCTGTGTGCTGAAAGTCAGATCCGACAAGGCCAGGTTCGTGAAGCCATTCGCGGGCTCGAAACCGTGGTCAGTCGAGATCCGAAAGCACTGATGAGCCGGGTCACACTCGGCGAAGCATATCGTCTCGTTGGTGAGCGCGACAAAGAGCGGGCGATTTGGAACGGGCTGTTCGACGACCACGACGCGGACCGGCTCGACATGAACGACTGTCGGACGGTGCGGCTTCTGGGACTCGCAGCGCGCTACCTGGGTTCCTATCGGGACGCGTACGAGCAGCTCAAAAACGCCGCGGAGCTTGCCAAAGAGCAAAAGCGGACGGATGAGTTTGTGCTGGCCTCGCTATCGCTGTCGGAGCTTCGCATCGAGAAATACGAGGTCGGCTATGCCGAGGTATCGGTCAAAGAAGCGCTGCGCCGCGATCCGCAAAATCCGGATGCCAAGGCGCTGCTGGCTCGCATCACGCTTGAACAGGGCAACGATGTCTCTTCTGCCAATGAACTTGCCGACGAAGCCATCCAAACCAATCCGCACCATCCGCTGGCGATTCAGGTTCGAGCAGAAATGCTCATCGACAATGAGCAGTACGAAGATGCGCTGGCGATGCTGGAACCGGCGATTGCCAGAAATGGCTACGACCTGCCAGCCCGAGCGCTGCGAGCCGGAGCGCTGCTGCTACTCGATCGGCGCAAAGACTTCGAGACAGAAAAGACCGAGACGCTGAAGCGCTCGCCTCTGTTCAGCCAGTTCTATCGCATCGTGGCCGAGCGACTTCAGGTGCAGCACCGGTATGAAGAGCAGGTCGCGATCCTCGAAGAAGCGGTGCAGAAAAATCCCAAGGACTATTACGCATTGAACGAACTGGGTCGCGCTTACTTGCAGCTCGGAGACGAAGAGCGCAGCTATCAGACCCTGCAAAAAGCCTGGAAAGGGAACTAATTCAACCGTCGTACCTACAACTTGCTCGATCTCTTCGAGAAGCATCACCAGAAGACTTATAAGCTGGTCACCGTCGACATTGATCCTCGTCAACCGGGCAAAGGCGGGCTCAAGATTCGCGTTCACAAGGATGAGGAAGCGCTGCTGCTCCCGATTCTGCAACCGCTCGTGCAGTCCCTGTGGGTCGAGTTTTCCCGTCGCTACGGCTTTGCTCCCAAGCTGCCGCTGTCGATCGAGCTATACAAAGAGTCGGACAACTTTTCGGTTCGCACCTTTGGCTTGCCCTCTGCCGATCCGGGCATGCTCGGGGTCACGTTTAGTCGCGTGGTGACGGGGCGCTCGCCGGGACAAGGCAAAGTGCCATGGGGCTTGATGATCTGGCACGAGCTGGGCCATGTGTTCGCGATCGAGCTGTCGAAGGGTCGCGTACCACGCTGGTTTACGGAAGGACTATCGGAGTGGGAGACGCTCCAGCTTCATCCATCGTGGAGTCGTCGTACCCACGCCGAGGTCGCCGCCGCCCTCCGAGATGGCAAGCTGCTCTCGATAGCGGATCTCAACATCGGCTTTACCCGGGCCCGTTCGCAAAGTCACGTGGTCGTCGCGTATCACCAAGCTGCGCTGGTCATTTCGTTTCTGGCCAAGCGCTTCGGATTTCCCAAGATCGTCGAGGCACTCAAGTTATTCGGCGAAGGAAAGCGGACCCGTGAGGTCTTAGAAAAGATTACAGGTCAACGGATTGCGTCGCTGGATGACGAGTTCCGCGCCGACCTGCGCAAGCAGCTCGCCGCGTATGAAGGCACGTTCTATGTACGGCCAACGGACTACGCGGACTTCGATGGGCTCAAGCAGCAGATCCGCAACACGCCGAACAATGCGCGACTGCACGGATTGCTCGCGGTCGCGATGATTCGCTCGGGAGGAGATCCAGCGGAAGTGGCCGGTGAGATCGCGGTGTCACGCAAGCTCGATCCACGCTGCAAAGAGGCGCTCTTGGCCGACGCGGAGCTTCATCAAAAGCTAGGCAAAAAAGCCGAAGCAGAGAAGCTCTTTCAAGAGCTCATTTCCGTGGGCGGAGACGGCTTTGATGTGCGGCAGCGGCTCGGGGATTTGTATGCCGCCCAGAAACAGTATCCCGCCGCGATCAAAGAGTACGTGCGCGCCAAGCTCCTCGATCCCGACCGTAGCGAACCGTATGAACGACTGGCGGCAATATATGAACAGGACAAAAAGGACGATGACGCCCTGCGGGAACTCGCAGTGGCTGCGGAGTTGGATATTTCCGACGACAAGGTCTTGACCGATCTGGTCGAACGCTTCGCACAAAAGAAGCGCTTCAAAGAAGTAATACGATTCGGTGACATGGTCCTG
>CALLYL010000369.1 GCA_937859535.1 uncultured Myxococcales bacterium | reverse complement strand
GACGCTGATTGCGCTCGGATTCATCGACTCAAGGCGTTAGGGTGTGGACCCAACAGTCCGGGGTGCTGTGATTCTGCGCGACAAGGTGTTATCGGCTGGCGTGCCTCTCCTTGGTTGAGGAGCGCGGGGCCGGAAGGCTTCCCCCCGCTGTGCAACCAAGCCCCAACGACCACATTCACCTTGACCCACACATCCGCCAAATGTCAGGCTTCGTGAGCAGTTCGTTGGATCAGGCAGAGCCTGTAGCAAGAGATGAAGACGATCCTCAAGAGCACATGGGGAGCAAGACGATGAATAGCCGCACAAAATTATCGACTGATCAGATAAGGAGTCAGTATGGAAAGTGGAGAATTCTGCGTCGTCTCAGGAACGGAGGACAAGCTTTCACATTCTGTGTTTGTGAGGCAGAGCAAGCAGAACTTGGTCAGGACATTTATGTGTTGAAGCTTCTTAGGAATTCCGACCCTCAGTCTCAATCTAGGTTTGACCGGGAAGTAGAGGCAGGACGCACCTTGTCTCACAAAAATATCATCAAGCAAATAGATAATGGTATCGATCATAACACTCGGTATCTCGTGACGGAATACTGCAATGGTGGCTCATTAACAGAGAACGTACACAAAATCAGGAATTTATCGTTACAACAACGACTAGATCTTTTTCTGTCAATATGCAATGGAGTGGCTTACGCACATCAACAAGTCCCTCCAATTATTCATCGCGATCTAAAACCACAGAATATTTTTTTGCACGCACCGGAGCAAATTCCAGTCATTGGAGACTTCGGGCTTTGCTTTAATATTGACGAAGCGCGACTTACACGGCTAGATGAACAGGTAGGCTCACGGTTTTATATGGCTCCAGAGATGGCTGATGGGAAAGCTGAAGATGTAGGTACTCAGTGCGATGTATATTCCTTGGGGAAAGTTCTATATTGGCTAGTTAGTGGTGGTCGCATTTTTGATCGAGAGAAGCATCGGGACGACAAGTATGATCTATCCATAAGTTCGAGGCATACTGGATACATTATGATAAATGAGCTCTTGGACAAAATGATCGTTGAAGACCCACTAGTTAGGCTTCCAGATGCCACTAGCGTCGGTCAACGAATTGAAAGGATCATCGACCGTTTGGACAGGGCGGAGAACAATTACCACGCGGACATCCAAGGATGGAAGGATAAGTGTTTGTTGTCGATCGAACCCTCCGCAATAATGGATCATCTGCCAATCGCTGATATGCCCGGTAGTTGGCGGTTCCAAATTGGCTCAGAATGTATGGAGGCAACTAGTTCCGAGCAAGAAGCAAGGGAGATCTGGGGTCGGTTTCAAAAACGTCTTGGCGATCAAATGGCAATCTCTTTGTACACCTTGGGTATCCCAACAAGGAGTTTCGATAATTTTGTAGAGTTTGACCTGGAAGTACCACTGTCGTTTAGAGAAATTGCCCATTTCATTTTCAGCATCGTAGAGCTAGACAATATAGGAACCAGATTTTCTGCCTATTTACGCCTAACATGCGGGGACAGCATGCGCTGGTTGTGCTTCTCGCCGGATCCAGAAATTAAGCTGTATAAAGATGGTCCAAACCGAGAGCATCATCGGGAAATTATCTTACCTTTGCGACTCAGCGTCGGCAGTGGAAAGTCAAACGTAATTGATCTGCGGGATGTGAGGGAAACTCTTAACAAGATATGGGCGATCGATAACGTGAATGTCGATGACTGGAATGTTTCTGGTTTGCGCTTTCGAGGGGCCTTCTCACTTTCATTCGTGGGTCTTGCACGATAGCCAGGCATCTAAATCATTATGTGAGCCTGACTGCTTCCAACATCTCCTGACCGAATTTCAATCATCCAAAACTGTAGGTGACATCGTCAGAGTGATTTCTTGGGCTTATGGTTAAATGGTGCTTCTATCGATTGGTCTTCCCTGACATCCGCCCGGAGGAGAAGGTCGTGCAGACCTCCGCAATCGCCGATGGACGGACGCAACGAGCATGCTCGCGACTCAACGCCCATAGATCTCCGCTCTCCGTTCCGATGCGAGTTCTCGTTCTTCATTCCACCGCACCCATTGGAGTCCCTCGCGCCCTGCGGCATGCAGACGCTCATCCGGGTCAGCGCAAAGCGCTTCGTAGGCCGGGATGTGACTGCGATAACATTCTGAAAACGGCCCTATCATAGAGTGGAAATTAGGTGTGCAGTGACTTGCAAGTTCTGTGGATGTCACGCCGGCATCTAGTGCCATCAGCGCCATTTTCTTCCAGCGTTCGCCGACACGGCGATTCAACGGACGAAGTCTCACTGAGTCGTCCGCTGCTTGTAGCCACTGCGCGTAAAGACTGAGTTGGTCGCCAAGCAGACAATCAAACCATTCGTCATGGTAGGCTTTTCTGTCCATCTTTAGGAGCAATTCCAGACGCTGCTGAGGAGCCAGTGCGGTAGATGCAAGTTGTACCGTCATCGTATCCACCGGATGTCCTTCTGAGATTGTGCTGGCAAGCCATTCATATGATAGAGAAGGATCGACCTTGAGAATCTCGCCCAAGCGATATGAGACGTTATTCCAGTAATATGAATCTTCGTTCCGAGCAAGGACGATGGCTTCTCGCCAGGCTGATAGTAGCTCTGGACGGACCTCGCCTCTCGGTGGAACACTCCATTCCGCTATCGCTGAGATTACGCGAATGGAGCGCTCCGAATGGCTCAGTAGACGAACCATCGTCGAAGCAGGTAATCGTCTAAAGCGTTCCAACATCTGATACACATTACCTATCGCTGGTAACGCATCGACGACATCCGTAAGGAGCGAATTTGCGGGCTGCTCCAGCCCCAGCACGATTTCCGCCACCAACCGTCTGTACTCAGGCATGGCAAAGAGCTGCGGCAACAGAACATCAAGTCGAGGGCGAAAGCCAGTGGCTCGCTCGATATAAGGCTGGACAAACGAAGCGGGGGCGTTCTTAGAGATCAATGTGTCGATCCAAGAAAAAGGGTCTGGCAAAATCCGAGAAATCTCCCCATGAAGAAGCCACTGTCGATTTGTGGGAGAATCTGCCATCTCTTTGGCGTCATCTTCCATATCGAGGAGCTGCGTTACGGCCTCGTTGGGGGTCTTTCCTGCGTATGTTTCCGCCAATTCGCGTATGGCACATGAACGCTCAGCATCCTGCTTCTCTAAGTCGTCTCCATGGTGTCGATCGCCGTATAGAAGCTCATAGACCGGATCCAGCTTCATCTGTACATCACAGTGCGCCCATGATGCGATCGAAGCAATCCTGCTCCGCAGGGCACGGTTTGCCTGTGGCAGCGTCGATAGGTCGAATAGCATCCTGATCCCGGCAGTACTCATCAGTGTGTTCGCGCTCTCGCCCAGGGATGTGGTTGTCAGCACATCTGGGTGACACCAGCGCTGCACCACGCGCAATATTGGGCCGAGCGAGCTGCGAGAGATCCGTTTGAGCAAAAGCACAACGCGGGGCCAGAGTTGCTGTACGGATGCGCATTCATCCGCAGAGATGTGTCCCCGAGTGATGACAAGTTCTCTGCCATTGCCTGGCTTAAGCCGGGTACGGTCAAACCCTGGATACAAGACTAGTTTGAGTCCCCAGGCCAACGTGTCAGGGTCGGCGTTCACGGTATCCATCCAATGCTCTAGAACGCCAAGGAGCGTTCTCCGTCTCTCGACTGTCACCCTGTCGTCCAAATCGTCACCTTGAACCCACTCCGTAACCCGACTCTCTGCACTTGGCGATTGGTTGCACATCGGTACTCCTCGCTTAGCATGAACATCGAGGAGGATAGGCAAGGTTCGCTCAGGATCATGGTGAAGCAGGCCGGGGGCGGCCATGCACACTCGCTTCGGATATCGATCCAAGATCAGCCTAGCTGTAGCTTTTGATACCCACGAAAAATGTTCCCAAACCCCTGGCTCAATGCAATGTTTCACTCTGTCTTCAAGAAGCGTTGTTTGAATGTTTCCGCCCCGTTGGGCTACACCCATTAGGACGTGGGCTACTTCGCTGGGCGATAGATCGCTCGTCCAAAATGGACTGTGATCAATAGACCGTGGTCCGGAGAAAAACACATCTCGAACGATGATTGGTCGGAGTGCAGCAGGACGAACTTGCAGTCGGTCCTCCGTTACCTCCTCGATAACACCACCGGCATCAAGATTTGTCACACTTGCGCGAACCGCCATCTCCGTCAACTGGAGTGCCGAAGCCACGGCTTTCATGGAATGTCCGTGCTCACCGCCCATCGCGAATGCAGCCAGAATGCAGCGGTCCTGTTCGTCCAACCGCAGGTCTCGGCCCTCGATGAGATAGTCAGCGAGGATTTCGCCCGTCCAGACGCGCCCAAGCTCATGCCGCTTGCAGGCATCAATGAGCACTCTGGCGAGCCCAGGTTTGCCATCGGCCTGTGCCAGCAAGAGGTGAAGTAGTTCGTCCGGGCCCACGATGTCTGCATCCTGGATCAGTTCCAGGATCGTTGTGCGTGGGAGCCGTTCCAAACGGCGGACCTGCCCATCTGATAACCTCATCCTTGCTACAACTCGACGCTCTGCCCCCGGCCAGCAGTTCGCATGCAATGTAAACTGGAAATCTAGCTCGATCCTCAGACGGCTGAGTGATTCCAGCAGCTCCAGGTTCGCTTCTATATGAACGTCATCTACTACGATGGCTAATGGCTTTTGTTCCCGAACGGCATCAGCGAGCCTGCCTAGGTTTTGATCGATCGCAAAGAGACAGCGTCCTTCGGCGGCCAATGACTGATGCAGATACGTCTTGCCAGCCCCAGGCTGTCCAACCAGCAGCAAATCACCCGGCGTCGTGCGCAGCCATCTTAATTCGTCCTCACGGCCCCGCAGAGCGGCACCTGTCTTCAGGGTTCCGCCAGTTCGTGATCGAAGCGGCAGAGCCGACAAAGAGGGCGGTTCTCCAGAGAGACCGAGCAGTTTGAGTCGCCAAGTCCGGTCACGATAGAGACGAGCAGCGAAGTCCAACCGGTCGTGAATGTTCACGATCTGGACGCCGAGTTCGCGAGCCCCGGCCTCAAGATTACGTCTCTGTCGGTTGCTCACCTTTGTCGTCGTAGCCAGTACTGCCTTGCGTGGGCCCTTACGCTCCTCAAGATTACGCAGGGTATTGCGCCGAAAGTTGTCGGGCAGCCGATCCGATACGGTGCAAATCAGGGGGTACGCACCTTCAGATGTTCCAATGGCTCCATCGAGGCCTGCGTCGTCCGCACCATGCATCACGGCGAGTGACGGATATGCCTCTTGCAAGAGAGCCTGCGCGCAGTCCTGAAAAAGAGCGCCGTCGATCTCTCCAGCTAGGCGCTCCAAAATCGCATCATACAGGGGGTCGCGGTTCATCGGTGGATGGTTGCGTTTGATTGGCCCGCAATCAAGTGCAGGAGTAGCGAATCAGTGCGAACTGATCACCGGATGCGGGGGATAGCGTCGAGATCCTGGGGTCAGAGCCAGTCTGATTGCTCGAACCATTGTAACACTTCGCCGTACCCCACCAGATGGCGTACTTGGACCTGCTGCGATGATCGCGAGACCCTAGTTTTGTCTCAGTAGTTCTGGCAGCAGCGGTTGACCAGTCGGCGGTGGCTCGGCGGTACTCTCACGGATTGAGTCTGTGGCGGATGCCATCTCTATGAGTGTGTACATCGTGGCCGCCACTGCCGTTACTAGGCCGGACTTGCTGCGTAGTGAATTTTTCGGCCCACTACCCCCCTCTGGGCGACAGTGAATACATGCCTGCGCTTGGTCTCTGCCCGGCTCTGCTGCCTCATTCCCTCCGAGTAGATGAGCCCTACTTTCTGCTCGGCTTCGTCGTGTTTCCGCCATGCTGCGCCAGCGCCTCGCGCAGTGCTTCGCCGGGCTCACTTGTCAT
>CALLYL010000368.1 GCA_937859535.1 uncultured Myxococcales bacterium | reverse complement strand
AAAGCCTACCCCGGCTGCCCTAGGTTTTGGAGATGACAAGCCACTTGAGAGGGCAGTGTGCCGGTATTTCCGAAGGAAATTGTCACCAGTGGTGGGCGTTCCTTTTGACAAATCGCGGGCCGACCGGCCTCTTCATAGCGGCGACAGCGTGGATGGAACGCACAGCCGGTGGGCGGTGACAGCAGTGAGGGAGGATCTCCGCCCAGTAGCAGTGCCCGTGGCCGGTAACTGAGCGAACCGACGCCCGCATGTGAATCGGGAAGCGACGGCGCATCAGGCGGTCGAGGGATGGCCGCAATCAGCGCTTGGGTATACGGATGAAGCGGTCGTGAAAACAGCGCCGCCGTCGATGCTCTCTCCACCAGGCGGCCCAGATACATGACCGCCACTTGATCGCACAAATGCTGCACCACCTTCAGGTCATGCGAGATAAAGAGGTAGGTAAGACCCTTCTTTTCCTGCACATCGCGCAGCAAGTTCACGATCTGGGCCTGAATCGAGACATCGAGCGCACTCACCGGCTCATCGGCGACGACGAGCTTTGGATCGACTGCCAGGGCCCGAGCAATCACGATCCGCTGCCGCTGACCACCGGAAAACTCGTGTGGATAGCGATCCAAGCTGGATTCGGGCAGACCGACTTGATTGGCCAGCTCGACGATCCGACGACGCTCGGCCGCAGCATCTGCGCATAGCTCGTGGATGCGTAGTGGCTCGGTCAGCATCTGCCCGACGGTCATTCGTGGGTTGAGCGAGCCGTATGGATCTTGGAAAATCATCTGCGCCCGTCGTCGAAACGCCACGAGTTCGCGGCCCGTGAGCGCCGTCACATCGATGCCATCGATCCGCACCAGCCCCGAGGTTGGCTCGACGAGTCGCAGCACGGTTCGACCCAGTGTCGACTTACCGCAGCCTGATTCTCCGACGAGCCCGAGGTTTTGACCGGCTGGAATCGACAGCGAAACATCTTCGACGGCGCGGACCACATCGGACTTATGAAACAGTCGTCGCCCGAGTGGATAGTGCTTACACAGGTTCTCGATTTCGAGGAGGTTGCTCATGCGCAGCGCTCACTTCGGACATCGTCGAGAGGATAGTGACAGCGCACCAGATGCGCGAGCGGCACGTCCAACTCATCACCATTGAGCGAGCGTAGCGATGGGGCTTCATCGCGACAGTGTTGGGTGACTTTGGGACAGCGCTCCGCAAATCGACAGCCTCTCGGCATTTCGTCGAGACGAGGCACTCGGCCGGGAATCTCTTGGAGCCGTGCTCGTCCACCATTGAGTCTAGGCACCGCCTGCAACAGCCCGGCGGTATACGGATGAAGCGGGGTCCGAAACAGCGCGTGGCTGCCAGCCTGCTCGACGATCTGCCCCGCATACATCACGGCCACAACCGAGCACACCTCCGAAACCACACCCAGGTCATGGCTGATGAGCAGCAGCGCCATTCCTAGCTCGGCCTGAAGCCGCGCCAGCAAATCAAGGATCTGGGCCTGCGTCGTCACATCAAGCGCTGTCGTGGGCTCATCGGCAATCAGCAGATCCGGCTGACACGCCAGCGCCATCGCGATCATCACCCGCTGTCTCTGCCCACCCGAAAGCTGATGCGGATAATCACGCGCCCGTCGCGACGCATCGGGAATCCCTACGGTGTCGAGCAGCTCGGCGGCACCAGAAATGCTCTGTTTTCGCGAAAGCTGACGATGCGCCCGCAGCGCCTCTCCGACCTGATCTCCGACGGGATACACGGGATTCAGCGCGGTCATCGGCTCTTGAAAGACCATCGCGATCCGGTTGCCTCGCAGCTTTTGTAGCTCCTGCCCACCCAATGAGGTCAGATCGATCGCCTGCTGATTGAGCGCATGTGGTTCGCCATCGGAAATCGAGCCGGTCACCCCGTAGTACAAGATCTGGCCCTCGTCGATTCGCGCCGGAGGCTCTGGCAATAGTCGTAGAATCGACAGCGCTGTCACCGACTTTCCCGAACCCGACTCACCGACGATACCGACCGAGGTTCGCTGCGGCACCCGCAGGTTCACACCATCGACCGCACGCAGGTACCGCTCAGCTTTGGCTGGTCCTGAACGAAAGCTGATCGACAGGTCGCGGATGTGCAGCAGAGGACTTGTCGCCATGAGCGCCCGAGCATGGGGGCAGCGACGGGCTTAGGTCAACTTTTCGCGACGACTCGGTTAGGCGGGCCGCACCGTTGCCAACATCCGACGCATCGGAAACGCCGGTAAGCCTGCCGAAAACACCTGAAACGGCACCACCTCTTCGACGACAAACCCGCACCGCGTGAGCAAATCGAGGGGTCGCCGATTCATGTGGCAGCCCTGCCGATTCAGATACAGCCACACCGGATCGAGTACATCCATCAGCGGGCCTGCGATCGCGCCATCGCTGCGTACGTGCTCGATGAGCGCCAGCTTGCCACCCGGCTTCAGCACCCGCCGCGCTTCACCGAGCACCTTTTCGATGTTCTCGACGCTACACAGCAACAAGCTCACCACCACCGCATCTTGACTGTGATCCGCTACGGGAATCGCGTCAGCGCTGGCATGACGGACCTCGATCCGAGCCACCGCACTGCGCGCCCGCTCGTGTGCCCGTGCCAAGAACTCTTGATCCAAATCGATCGCGAGCAGCTTCACTGTGTTCGCATAGTACGGGAACATCAGGCCCGTTCCACAGCCAAGCTCGACGACGTTCCCCGAGATTGCCGCAACCAACCGACGACGCTCATCGGCAAAGCCCGCTTCATCGGAGCGCAGCATCAGCGTGTCGTATAGCTCGGCCTGGGACAGGCGACGCCTCAGTAGCAGCGTCGCCGGAGAATGTCGAACCAAATGAAGGATTTCGCGCAGCACAGCGGATACGATTGAACGTGTGTGCTACGAAAGCAAGCTAGGTTGGCCTGCCGACTGAAGCGGGGGATCTACGCGCAGAGACGGACGTTGGCGGCCTGGAGACCTTTCTCTCCCTGAAGGATGTCGAACTCGACCTCCTGGCCTTCCGCTAGCGAGCGATAGCCCTCGGCCATGATTGCCGAGTGATGAACAAATACGTCTTT
>CALLYL010000367.1 GCA_937859535.1 uncultured Myxococcales bacterium | reverse complement strand
GAAAGCAACTCCTACGGAAGCCAAGCCCTTGAAGGGAAACGCGCAGCCAGGCTGGTGGGGGTTCAGCAAGGCCAGCGCCTGCGGTAGACGCTCTGGAACCTGGTGATGGTCGACGACGATAACATCGATTCCCATCTGTTTGCACAGGGCCAGCGTCTCGTGATCGCTGGTGCCACAGTCGCCGGTTACGATCACATCGCAGCCAAGGCCCGCCAGATCATGGGCATCGGCCTTTCCAAAACCGTAACCATCGCCCCGTCTGGCGACACGCGGAACCACCATTGCTCCCGCCCGATTCAGGAAGTCGGTCAGCAGCGCGCAGGTGGTAATTCCGTCGACGTCGTAGTCCCCAAAAACCCCAACCGTCTCACGATCAAGCACTGACTTTTTGAGTCGTTCTACAGCAATCCCAAAGCCTGCCATCGGCTGCACGCCCTCGGGAGGACGCAGGTCCGACAGCCGTGGATCCAAGTACTTCCGTGCCTCTTGCTCATCGCGCACGCCACGGTTGATGAGAAGCTGCGCTGTCAGGTGGCGAAGTCCCAGTCGCTCGCCGAGCAGTCGAGCCCGACGTGGATCTGCGGGCCGTACAACGTAGCGAGCCAAGCTTGGGTTCATACCGCGATATGGTGGTACCTTGGCGGGGAAGTCAAGTCTTCCCCATTGCAAAAGCGGTGCCCGGCCTCGGGACCGGGTCAGCTCGCGCTCACACCAAAGCCGACGCAGCGGACGAGGATTTCCACAAGCGTTGTTCAAGCTGAGCGAGCAGCCTCAGTGATTCGCGGGAGCTCGGTATCCCCGCCGTCTCACGCAAAGCCGCTGCAGGCTCGACCGCAAGCTCGGCGCGCAACGTCTCGACGGCTAGCTGCTGGGCGATGGCGATTCGGCGCTGCGACTCGGAGGACAGCTTCGTCGCGGCCCACTGCGCGACCTGCCACGATAGCGCGGCGTGGCGACTCTCATCGCGGGCAATCCGCAGCATGGCGCGACGCACTGCCGGATCAGTAGCTCGCAAGGCCTGCCAGCGCCCGAGCAGCGCCCCGAAGGTCTCGCGCACACAGCCCTCGCTCGCGTTTTCGATCGCCAGCGCCTCTAACGAGCGAATCGGTTGGGGCTGTACCGACGGAGACTTGGCCACCGCACCATAGCGCCGAGCCAAGCGTCGGGTGACCCGCGTATGGCGAACTTCATCCCGTGCCGAACGCTTCGCCTGCCGCAAAAGGGACGCCGGGGCCCCGTAGGCGAGCAGTTCCCGATGTAGCACCCGGAATGCCGCCACAGATGCAGACTCCAGGCGGGCATTGTCGGCAAAATAGCACCCCACGGCGCTGTCGGCGCGACGCAAGACACCCGCTCGCCGCAGTCCCTCGGGACGACGACCAATGACACACCCCGGAGCCCCAGCCTGGAGCAGGTAGCTGTCTTGCTCGACCACGGTACCACTCGCATCGACATGAAGCAGATGTTGCCTCACCGGGTCCGAGGTACCACAGCCACTGCCCGTTGAGGTCACCACCTCGAATCCATCGGCGACCGCACGAACGGCCCCGCGACTCTTATCCGTGCAACTGATGTATTGGCCTGTACTGAGTGCCGCTAGGACGGCTTCTTGCGGCGTGTCATAAGGAGCCAACAGTGCATCGAGCGCCGCTTTGGAATCGGCGACAATGACCTCGCCTCCCCGCGTTGCCAGCAGAGCGCCGCCGCTGCAGAAGTCGCTGCACTGCTGGTAAAAGCCCTTGGTCGGCATCTTGCTCGCCAAGGTAGCCTCGCAGGTTGGACGAACCGGCGCGGTCGCACATTTGGTGCCCGTGCTCGACAATACCGATGACATCGAGACTCCGAATGTGTCAACGGTCCGCAGCTCGAGGTAATCGACCGGCATGGCGGGACGAAGTCCTTCGACAGACATCGCGTAACCGTTGGTACATGCTGGAGAATCAAAGGACGAGACGTTGACCCCACAGCCAGCAGACACCGCCAGCGCGCCATACAGTGCTTGTGACAGGATACGAGATAGCGTCGAGTGCTTCATGGCCGAGACTCCTTGTCCTTTATGTTGGTATACCATGTAAAAATGTCCCGCTCGCCACTACTCCTCCGCTTTTTGGCGCAAGCTCTGCTTGATCCGCAACAACGTAGGAGGCTGTCAGAAATTTCGTTCCAAGATGCTGGACATGGCTTCGATGTCTTTGGCCTGCATCCGGAATGGGTCCAAGGAATGGTCGCTCTGTTCCAGCCTCTGTACAAACACTGGTTCAGAGTCTCAAGTCACGGCGCGCAGAACATTCCAAAACAGGGAGCGGCGATTCTGGCATCTAACCACAGCGGCATGATTCCTATCGACGGCACCATGATCTATTGCGATGTGGTCAGCAATACCGACCCACCACGTGTGCCTCGTCCCGTAACCGATCACTTTGTGCCGGCTCTGCCGGTCGTAAGTAGCATCTATGCACGCTGCGGAACCGTGGGTGGCAGTCGCGGCAATGTCCATGCTCTCCTAGAGCGCGGTGAGCTACTGCTGATCTTCCCAGAGGGAGTCCCAGGCATCGACAAAGACTTCTCTGAACGCTATCAACTCAGACCGTTCAGAGTCGGTGTTGCCGAGATGGCCATCCGACATCGCACCCCGGTCATTCCCGTTGCAGTCATCGGTGCAGAGGAGCAGTTCCCACTGCGGCTGCGCTTGCCGATTCACACCTTTGGGGCACCTTACGTTCCGCTCAGCCCAATTCCGCTTCCGCTACCGGTTCACTATCACATTCACTACGGAGAGCCTCTGAATCTATATGAAGGACGGAGTGCTGCTGATGCCGATGACCCTGAGATTGCTTCGGCGGCAGCCTCCCAAGTCCAAGCAGCCGTGCAAGCGCTCATAAAGCGCGGACTCAGCGAGCGGAAAGGAGTCTTCACATGAAAGGCGCTCTCGTAACTGGGGCCACAACTCCCGTCGGGGCAGCCATCGTTGCGCAGCTCCTAAAGGACCAGGTAGCCTCGCCCGTGTTGGCAGTAGGAGCAGAGTCGTACGAAGACGTCAAAGGACTCTTCCCACAGCCCGAAGTGATCTATGTGCAAGCGGATTTGACCCGCTCCCGCGAGCTGCGAACGCTGCTGTTTGCCCCTGCCAAAGCACACAACGTCGAAACGGTCATTCACACAGCGCTGCATCGAGCCGCCCATGCGACCGGCAGCCGCGTCCATCAGCTCAACGTCGAATCCACCCGTGAGCTTCTGCGCCTGTGTGAGGACCATCCGACAATCCGCACCTTTGTCCTGCGCAGCCATGCCGAGATCTATCGCGTGCGCGCCGTCGAGCCAGAGATCATTGATGAGCGTCACCCGATCGATCTGTCTCCACAAATCGCGCAGTGGCTGAGGGATCGTGCGGAAGCGGATTTGACCACCTGCGCCAGCATCGGACTGTCCTCCCTTTCGATTCGCGTGCTGCGCTGTGCAGAGTGTCTGGCCCCCGATACGGGCAGCCAACTCTTTGACTATCTGGGTTCTCAGATCTGCTTCCAACCACTCGGCTTTGATCCGATGATAAACCTGATCAGCCTGCCCGATCTGGCCCGGGCATTCGCTTTGGCGACGGTTGCGGAGTCGAGTGGCATCTTCAACATTCCCGGTAAAGATACCCTCCCCCTTTCCGTGCTGATCGAAAAGTGGGGACAGACCAGCGTTCCGGTTCCGTCTGTCCTGCTGTCACCTCTGTACTGGTTACGAAACAAGGTCATCGGGAGCGACTTCGTCTACGATCTCAACCGCTTCCGCTTTCACTTCAGCGCGGTCATGGATGGCCACCGTGCCGAGCGGCTCCTTCACTACACGCCGCAATCGGCAATCATGTGGCCGGCCCACTGACTCCAATCAACACACCGTCCTGAAGTCGGAGCTGTCGACCGGCAAGCGCTGCGGCGAACGGAGCGTCATTGGTGGATACGATGGCCGACCCTCCACGCTGAAGGTGCTCAGCAAGCACAGAGAGAATCATGGCGATCCCTTCTGGATCGATTCCGTTGCTCGGTTCATCTAAGACGAGTAAGGCCGGGTCTCCGATGAGAGCGCACAGTAGACACGCTCGCTTGCGCTGACCAAACGAAAGGGTTCCGAGTCGCTGATGAAAGTAGGGAGTCACCCCAAGTTGTGTCATCAGACCCGCCCCAGGAGCGGGCGCTTGTTTGAGCGAACAGACCAGCGCGCACAGCTCGGCCACCAGTAGATCTGGAAGCGGGTCGGATGTATCAGGAACGTAGCCGATCTGCTGCCGGGCAGCGACGCCCCCGCCATGAACGGGACTGCCAGCGATCACAATCTGTCCGTAGTCCGGTTCCAAAATACCAGCGATGAGCCGCAGCAGAGTAGACTTGCCACTCACGTTTTGGCCGAGTA
>CALLYL010000366.1 GCA_937859535.1 uncultured Myxococcales bacterium | reverse complement strand
CTTGGATCAGGTGGCGGATGCGCAGCTTCGCGCTGCTCGGTTTTCTCGCCACGTCGACGGCATGTCCCAAGAAAAATGAGAGTCCTATGCCAAGTACAGACAACGATCTAAGACGGGCGCTACTCGATACTTTGTTGCAACAGCCTACCGTTGCGAGCAAGACGTTTGGAGAAGCGCTGCTCAACCACGGCAGCATCCTGCCGGAGGAACTCCCACACTTGACGACTGCGGCGGGCTCTGCCAACCCGATCGTTCGCAAGAATGCGGTGTATCTCATTGCGAAGATCCAGACCCCGGAAGCGCTGGCGGTTCTGCGCCGGCTGGCGACGGATTCCGATGATGCTCAGGTGTTTGTGCTGGCCGTGGATGGACTGCGGAAAGAGGTCGATGGGAAGCGGCTGGCCGCGACACGCTCCGCGCTGGCTCACAAGGCGATGATTGACCCCGATCCGACCGTGCAGAGCGCGGCGGTCCGTGTCGGTTGGTTGTCTGGCGATCCTTCCTTTTTGCAAGAAATGGAGAAGCGGCTACACAGTCCGCTTCCGCCAGTCCGTGATGCAGTGACGGCGATTCTGGCCGCGAACGGAGCAGGCCCGCTGGAGCGGACATTGAAAGAGATCCTGCTGCATCCATCGGCGGACGTTCGCTACGGCTATGCGGACATCTACCAAGCCCTGGCTCAAAGTGATGACCCGACGATGGGCGATGTATTCCTTCGCTCGCTCGACCAGGCCAGCGTTGATCTGGAAATGGACTTCCTGAACGGCATCGCGCTGTCCAAGAGTCGGAAGCCTTGGCTGAAGGAGCTGCTGCTTACGTTGGCTCGGCAGGACATCAAGATCCGCTGGAGCGCCTTTGATCGGCTCGCGAAATGGGGTACGGATGCACCCGAAACAGAGCTGCTTGCCATCTGCGTGCAGGAGCTAGAACGGCGCATTCCGAAAGACCCGGCAGCACCCACCCACTACGAGATCCAGCTCGAGTCGTGTCGCAGCTATCTAAGTACGCTGGCGCAACGGCCCTTCGATTGGGGTGACCTTCGTCCGGCGCTGGAGTTTGCCAAGAAGCGTCTGTCTGCGACAAAGTAGCGCGGAACAGAGCGTTGCGGTTCAATCCAACGCTAGCTTGGAGTGGTGTGCCAGGACTTCGCTGGCTGCACGCTCTCCGCTGGACAGAGCCCCATCGATGTAGCCGCTCCAGACCGTGGCGGTCTCTGTTCCCGCGAAGTGCAGCGCGCCAATCGGCTCACGCAGGGCGGTGCCGTGCTTGGTCAGCAGTCCCGGAGGACAGAACGCGCCATAGCAGCCGCGAGCCCACGGGTCTTGTTCCCACAGCTTGTCCACGTAGCTCCTGGGATTGCGGGCCTGGTCTCCGAAGTATTTCGCAAAGCAGGTCAGCACGCTTTGCCGCCGCTCGGACTCTGTCAGTTTGCCGAGCGCCCGCGCACCATCGGCCTCCACGAAGCCTAGCAGCACGCCCGGTTTGCCCTCCGGTGGCGAGCTGTCAAACGTCACGTGGCATGGTCCCTCATCGCTGACGCACATGCCCGACAGGCCCTCTTTTCTCCAAAACGGCTCATCGTAGACGGCCACGCACTTGCCCGCCGCGCCCATTGGCATCCCCTCGTGCAGAGCCTGTCTCGATGGCGGCAATGGGGGCTCGAACACGACCTCCTTCATCAGAGGAGGAGGCAGGGTCAGTATTACCCGCTTTGCGTGTACCACGAGCCCATCACAGTGCACCACCGCGCCGTCCGCAGACCACTGCACGCGGCGAACCGGAGTCTGGAGTCGTACATCCAGCCCTTGAGACATCGCCTCTGCCAGTCTCTGCATCCCGCCGCATACCCGAGTTTCCTGCGCGCCACCCTCGCTTCCGAGCAGCGTATCGGTGTTCTTCCCCGAGTGAATGTAAAACAGCGCATGGAGCAGCGAGTAGTTGTCCGCATGTTCGGCAAAGACCGTTTCCATGCCAATCGAAAGGAGCTGCCGCGCCAGCTCGCTGCTGACGTTGTGCTTTAGCCAGCTCCCAAAGCTCTGTGCGTCCCATTCTGTCGCTGACTTGGCCTGCCACGGTGCTTGGAGTGGTACCTGCTTGGCCATCCGATCCAGCCGAAACTGCGCCCACGCTACGCCGAGCAGTGCGGTCAGTGGCAGCTTTGGAATCGTCCCTCGATACCGCGTCCGCTTGCCCTTCCACAAAAGGACATTGTCCCCAGTTGTCCAGGTCTTGTAGGTCTCCAGGCGATACCGTGACAGGTAGTGGGCCAATCGCTCTTGCCCTGCACCAAGCCACTGCCCCCCAAGGTCCAACCAAGTCCCATCGGTCCGCGTGGTGGTGAAGACCCGTCCTCCCACGCGCTCACGCGCTTCCAACACGACCACTCGCTGCGCGCCAGTTTTCGCCGCATCTTCGATGGCCCGCGCTGCCGCAAGTCCCGCAAACCCCGCGCCGAGCACAGCCACATCACAGCTCACTCCGTTATCGCTCATCACCGACCTCAATCGTTTGGTAGTCCATTTGGGAGAGGTACCCATCAGGGCAAGGTACAGGCCGTCGCTGAAATCCCGATTTCTGTTGTCATCATCTTGGACCTGAAGGTAGCAGTGACTTGGTTGCCTCTGCGATATGGAGGGGTCGATACAGTTGTCGCTTCTTGTTCTGATGATGCTCCATCTTCTTGATGATGTCGACGAGTGCCGTCATCGCCGCGAGCAGATGTGGGCCTCTGTTCAGCATGACGCACTCTGCGCGCATTGCCATCGCTGCATCGGTGATCTCGGCGCGAGTAGGAATCCCGGTCTGCGTCAGGGTTTCCAGCACTTGCGTCGCCCAGATTACCGGCAGATGCGCCGCCTCACAGAGCCACAGCAGTTCCTCCTGAAGCTCTGCCAGTCGCTCGAAGCCACACTCCACCGCGAGATCTCCGCGTGCGATCATCAGTCCCACCGGAGCGTGGGTCATTAGCTCGAACAGAATGTCGGCCAAGTGATCAAAGCCCTGCTGCGTCTCCAGCTTGATCACGATGCCTAGCTCGTTGCGGCGATTCCCAATCAGCTCTACGGCTTGACGAACCTCGGCGGCACTGCGAACAAACGAAAACGCAATGAGATCGGCGAGATCGATCACGGCGTCGAGAGCCTGGATATCGGCCTGTGTCAGGAAGCGAACCGGCAGCGTGGAATCAGGAAAACTGACGCCCTTTTTGTCCTTCAAAGAGACGCTCTGTGCTTGCGCTTGCGCAATCTGGACGCGGATGATTCCTTGCGATTTTTCGACGACAACGCCGTTGAGTTTGCCATCATCAAACACCACTCGATCATGCAAGTCGACTGCCGCCAGGAGTCCGGGAATGTTGAGCCCAAATAACGCGGCAGGGGGCGGCTGCGGGACTGTCTCTCCTTCAACCAAAGTGACCAGATCGCCCACTGCCAGATCGACGCTGTAGGGCTTCGACGCGATCGCTCCGCAGGGCTTCTCACCGAGCTGAATGTCGCCACGGAACCACTGCAAGGGAGTCGCGGGAGTCAGATAAAAGGACTGGGAACACGCTGCGATCAAATGATCGGGATGCTTTTGGGTTACGGTCAGCTTGCGACGTCTTCCGGAGGAATCCACAAAGCGGATGGTGTCTGAAACCAGCAACTGCTGGGTCCAGGTCTCGCCAATTGGCACGACTCCTTCACCCTCTGGTCCCAGCCGAATGAGACTCGGTTCGGTCGTCTGTCCCAGCTCATTTTTGTTGCGCTTGACATGCAGGACTTGGGGGCCCGGCAGCAGCGCTCGCGTGCGAATCTTAGGTCCGGGAAGATCAAACAGCAGGCGACACGGCAGCCCTGTCGCTGATTGGGCCAAACGAAGCTTCTCCGCAATCTGTCGCCACTCGACCGTCGAGCCCACGCTACAGTTGATCCGCAGGCAGTTCATCCCTGCCCGTAGCAGCGCAGCCATCGATTCCTGCGTGACATCGGAGGCCGCCGGGCTCGTGACCATCACCAGAACGTGTCGGTCGGCAGGAGGAGGTCCGAGCAGCTCGATCGTGTGCTGCTGGTGTAGTCGCTCCGCCTCATCGACACTGATCCCTTCGAACCCGACAGTCCGATGGGTGGGGCCGGATAGCGCATCATCGAGCCGCCTCGCGACCTGATGCAGGTTCTGTAGAACATGGCCCTCGGATCGACCAAGCGACGACAGCCCCAGGCGTCCCAGCTCGAGCTGTAGTTTGCGCAGATCGAGCGTTCGCAGCCCTAGATAATGGGCCAAGTTTTCGGCACTGGCTCGATAGGAAGGACGGCAGCGCAGGATTCTCGACTCAAGCTGCCCAGCCAATTGGCCGCAGTCCTTGATGATTCGGTCGACCTTCTCTCGCAAGGCCTGAAGTGTCGCAAGTTCACTCATCATCACAGCGTATCGCCAATCCGAAAGACTGACCATGACGACTCTGTGACAGATGCGGTGGCCCGAGGGGCGGTGCTTCACCACCGCGAGATGTGGAGTGGTCAGTGTGCCGTCGGAGTAGCCGGGCTCTTTACCGGCTCTGCAGGCGTTTCGTAGCGAGGATACTCCATCCAGTACAGGTTTCGACCCAAGTTGGACAGCAGCTCCTCGAGTGCGACGACAGAAGACAGTCCCATGGTTCTGGCGATCAAGGCAATGCGGGCCCCTGCGTCCGCAGTGATTTCGAGGGGCGAGGGGAGGTCGATCGTGGACGTCCGCGTGTATTTTACCGTCACCGTGATGTAGGGATCTTTGGAGCCGGGGACATAGGAATGGACCACCAGTCGCTCCGGCTCGTCTGCGTTGGGTGCAGGCTGCATCGTGACTCCGCCACCATAGGTGTTACGCATGGAAACAAAGGGAGTCGGCAGATAGTAGCTTGTCACGCTGTCAATTTGGTTCATCGTCGGAGAGAAGTAGATCATCTTGGGTTCCCCGGTCGCGGTTCCTGCCTCCAGTAGATAGAACGAAGGACTAAGGTCCGTGAGGTTGCGGTAGCCGAGGTACACAGCGATGGCACCAAAGCGTGAGCCAAGATGTCGCGCAGGAGTGATGAGATCGATCCGTGCGGGCCGGTAGCCCAGATACTCCTTGGCTGCGTATTTCGCGGAAACCAGATCGATGCTACCGAGCAGATGATCACGGGACAGATCCACCTCTCCGATCACGGTGTCGATTCGAAAGTTCTTGGTGTCGAGTTGTTCAGGGAGCGTGACTCGCACCATGGGCAACGTGGTCATAAATTCGGACTGCATCGGTGCGGAGGCCGGCGGCAGCGACTTGACACGGTAGTGAATCCCATTCCCAAGGTAGAGTCGGTGCTGCTTCTCTGCGACACGTCGGCTGATGAGCGCCACTTCTCGGTGGGTTCCGTCGTCATTGGGTCCACTGCCTCGATACAGAAGCAGCCGCACCACTCTATCGACCAGTTTGTTCGGAACGTGGGCCTGGGGAAAGGTGCGCACCAGGGCTCCCTTGATCGCTCCATACTTCTGTGGGCCAATGGCTTGTAGCTCTGCAGAAGCATCGGTCTCTGTCGGCATCGCCAGACTGGGAGCTACCGCATCCACGGGAGGGGGAGGACAGCGATCCGGAGTCTGGCAAAAGGCTTTCGGCGCGCTGCATTCGGAAACACCCACTGCCACGCACTGTCCGCCACTGGAATCCTGCGTGCCGCCACACCAGGCGCACCCACCCCGAGAGGCACATTGTCCACAGAAGGTGATCTTCGAGCAATCGGTCTGGGCCTTGAAGGGGAGGTGCGTGGTGCAGCCAATACCAACGAGAGCCAGCAGAACGAGGAGGCTATGGGTAGTGTTCATCAGGACTCCTTTGTAGACCCGAACACTACCGAACAACTGGCTCGTCGAAACAAAAAAAAGGAGTGCAGCCTCCCGATGGCCATGCACCGAACCGTATACCACTCCTCAGTTTGAGGACTACTCGATCTTCTCGTCACCCAGATGGATCTTGATCGAAAGTTCTTTGGGCTTGCGGTAACAGACCTTGACCGCGTGTGAATCAAACCAAGCTTGGACCTCGGCCAGGGCCTTCACTCGCTCGGCATCGGTCTTGGTCGTTCCATGGATGAGGGTGGCCGCGTTTTTCGGAAACGTGGTCCACACAGTCCAGTTGCCGGGACCACGAGCGGTCCACAGCATATCCAAGACACTTCGATCGGGATTGCCATCCTTGCCGTTGGCTGAAATGACGTAGTGCGCAGCGTGGACCTTTTGAAACAACTCCAGAGTGGAGTTGCGGCAGGAGCCGTGGTGTGGAATCTTCAGCACATCCACGACAAAAGGTGCCGCCGTGCGCAGTTTGCCAGCGGTCTTTAGTCCGGCCAGGAGCTGATCGGCCCTGGCATCTCCGGTCAGCAGGAGTCGTTTGTCTCCGGCTTCGGCAAGGAGTGCGATGCTTGACAGATTGGTCACAGAGGTGTCCTTGTCTGTGCTCGCAACGCCTCCCTTCTTGCCGGTTGGGTGCTCCTTAAGATACTTATCCCACGCCTTCTCAATCGACTGAAGCTCCGCAGCGCTGGGTGACAGTACCGTCAGTGACAGATCATCCAGTGATACCCGAGGGGCTTTGCGGGCGGTCCGCATTGTGAAGGTGTCGAACTCCTCATTGATCGGCACCACCAAGAAATTGGCATCATCGCGCAGCGCACGCCCAGCGGAGACTCCCGCTACAAACGCACGGATTTCAGGACTGGGCGAGGTGGCCAGACTCTGGATGGCGGCGACCTCTTTGTTCTGGATGATGTCGTCGAAGGTGTTGTACCAAATGCGCTCGGCCCGATATGGAATGGGGTGCTTCTGCTCTTTGGCTTTGCGTGCCTCATCGAAGAGCTGCACCATTCCATCCAGATGATCTTCATCGGTGTGTGTGAGAACCACCAGTTCAATGGACAGACTCTGTGATGCAGAGAGCCGATGCAGCTTGCGTAACGCCTCCAGTCGCGGCTTGAGCGCAAGGAGATAGGTCGGTCCCGGTCCGCCATCGATCAGGATGTGCCGAGGCTCGGTAGCGCTGCCGTGATGCAGCAGTAGACAGTCTCCTTCCTCTGCATTCAGTGCTTCGAGTGTGAGTAGCATGGTCGTACTCCTATCTGCTGAAGGGCGTGAGTTACATCGATTCCATGGCGCGCAAAATGTCGAGAAGGCCAGCGCCTTGAAAGCTGCGCTCTCGCTTCAGGTCGGTCGCCGTTTCACATAGGATTCGCTTTACTTCGCTCGGCTTTCCTTTTAGCTCCGCATAGCGACAAAATAGCAGCGCCGCCGCTCCGCTCACATGAGGGGCCGCCATGCTGGTTCCATCGAGCGATTCCTCTTTATTACCCGGAGTGGTGGAGGTGACCTTCTCTCCCGGGGCGACCAGGTCTGGCTTCATTCGTCCATCACCAGTGGGGCCACGGCTCGAAAAGTAGCTGACTCCGTAGTTTTGCGGTTCGGAGCGATGCGTGGCCCCCACGGTGATCACGCTGGGTGCATTGCCGGGGTCGGTGATGCTGACGGTGCGGTAGCCTTCCTCGTACATCCCGCTGGTGGTGACGTATCGGGCCATGCCGTTGTTCCCTGCGGAAGCCACCACCACCACACCACTGCCCACGAGTCTTTCGCATTCCTCGCAGACCGGAGTCTGACCACATGCATAGTTCGAGACATCGTGGTTGAGCGACAGACTCAGATTGACGCCGTGGATTTGGATATGCTCATGGCGTGCGTTGATGGCGCGAACAAACTGCAATGCCGCCAGCACCGCAAACTCGTCGGCGGTGCCATCAGCCTTGAGCGTCCGGAAGTCGTACAACTCGATCTCGGGACAGATGCCGATGCGATCCGTCAGTCGTCGCGGTTGACCAAGCTCCGCCACAACCAGATCGTCCTTCAGATCCTCCGCATGCCAGTCGGCAGCTAGGATTCCGGCCACGTGGGTTCCGTGCTTGTGCCGTGGCACTTCGTATTCGCCGACCTTGTGCGTCATCATCAGCATCGGTTCCCATACCTCCCAATCGAGTGTGCGTCCCTCCTGCACCAGCTCGGCTTTGCCCTCCTTGGTGCAGTGGAATTGGCCGGAGGTTCGCTTGAGCGCAGCCAGGAGTCGGTCCCGATACTGAGCATCTCCTTCGATCTTGCTCCGCACGGATGGAGGGAGTCCTTTGCCAACGGACGCTGGGAGCTTGGTGCGCTTCCGTCCCGCTCGTTTGGCACTGAGTGCCTCCAAGTGGCGAGGTGCGAGGGACATCAGCTCACGCAGGTAGGTAAAGTCATAGGTTGCGACAATCCGCGATCGTTCCAGAATTTCTTGCGGAGTCAGCGGTTGTGCCGCTGCTTTGGGGTGGTGCGCAGCTTCTCCGTGTCCGTTGCGGTGCGGAATCCCGTCGCGCTTTTGGAAGGCAATGTGCGTCGCATCAATACCGGTATCGAGCACCGCCCATCGGATGCCTCGGCCAGAGACTCCGAACACTTTCCGTGCCGCATCCGCCTTGACTGTGGCGGTGGACTCGCGCATCGAAATCTTCGCTTCGCGATTCATATGCACGCTCCACAGCGGTTCTTCAGCGCCCACAGGAGGCATGGCGCAGAATACCTCAAACAACGCGTTGAGCAGTTCCTGTGGTTGCTGCCGCTTTTTCACCCATTCCCGTAGTCGCTCAGCGCGTGCGTGCTCGAGTCCTTCAGGATAGTAGTCGCGGTGCAGAATCCAGATTCCGCCCACCACTCGTGCCAGCCAGACAAAATCTCCACTTACGCGGATCGGAGGCGGAGTTGCATCGCGTTCGGAAGGCTCTCCCCAAACGCTCCCACTCTGGTCTCTTTCCAGCTCGCTGTGGAGTGCGGCGCGCAGTGGCGCAAAGGAATCCTGGCTGGCGAAGTAGGAGGAGGGTTCTGTGGCCTGATAGGAGCCATCGGGAAGCCGTCGCTCCGGAAGCAGATAGCGGTGCCACCACGGTGAAAGCGGTAACGCACAACGCACAAAGGTACGGAAGTCGAGCTCTGCCACTGCGGCCGATTGGGTTGGGGCCAGGCGCGCTGCGGCACAGACATCTTCGGCCTCCTCCTTGCTTAGACCAAAGGCCAGCCGGGCCGCCACAGCATCTGCAAGAGAGGTGTGCACAACCTGTTGCCAGTTCGAGATCAGCAGCAGGTCTTGCGGAACCCGACCCCGTACGCCAAACGTTCGCCACACCTCTGGCATCGCGGGCGATCGCTGAGTGAACCTACTTCCAGCAACAGTTTCATACAGGAGGTCTTCAATCCAGATGTGGGCTTGCGAAAACTGCATGGTTCCTCTTTGCGAAATCGCTTGATGCAGGGGTGATCGGCCAAAAATGACTCATCCTGCACGACTAATTTGGAGATACTCCGGTTCCCCGTCAAGTAGCGCTTTCCGTCGTTGGACAGGCCATTGGTGGAATGTGCGGGCTGTTCCTCTTGACTCTGCTTGGTCGCAAACTTATATAGCAAACAGAGAAGCAGAGAATCCGCCGTAGCGTGGTTGGATTGTATCTCTGCTCTCGTGACACCAGCAGCTTGGGGGGGCTGTTGTGTCGCTAGGTGGGCAGAGTAATCCATCTGACGTATCGCGATGATTGTTACTCGCAGGCCCGCTTTCCCCAGTACGGAGAACGTGAGATGAGTGAGCAGATTCTTGAGCAGGGTGTACCTAGTTTGCCGCCGCAGTTCCAGCAGTTCGCCGATGACTTGATTGCGTGGACGAAACTGAAGGTCGCTCGGGCGATGACTCAACCCAGAAGCGCCGATGTTTTGGAACGGGATCTGGCGACGATCCATCAGAAGTGGCGTGCCACCAACCCGGACTCAGCCAAGCGAGCCGCAGCCAAGCTGTCGCGTCTGGCCACCAAGTATGCACGTGACCCACGCTTTGCACGCTTTGCTGGCGTGAACATGGCGGCCCCTGGCTCTCTGGATGCAGTCGACTTTGTGCCCCGGAATCTCACGGCAGCCGAAGTCGGTCCGCTGATCACGCGAATTGGTGGCGGTCCGCTGGTGATTGCACCGCCGATTGCTCCGGAAGCGACCAACAAGATCCTGCGGCTGCACACCAAGTATTTGAAGTGTCTGGACGAGACGGATGAGTGGTCGTCAAGTGATGAGATCGTATGGTCGGTGACGTGGGTTACCCCAACAGGAGACACGGGTTACCGCTGGTGGCGTCGTGTCGACTTTGACAAAGGGGAGACCAAGTCCATCGACTGGACCGGGAGCTTCAACGTCCCGCAGAAGTGGCCGAACAAGTTTTCCTTCGTGTTCTCGATGTTGGAAGAGGACCAGACCAATGCGGCGCAGGTGGTCGAGCAGACCTGGCTGAAATTGAAGGACAAGGTTCACGAGTACATCGAGAAGTTCGGTCAGTGGATCGCGGGTCTGATCGGCTTCTCTGAGATTGGGAGCATCATCTCGGCCATCCTGAAGTGGATTGTGGACAGCATCATCGGCTGGCTCATCTCGATCTTCGCACCCGATCCAATGGGAACCTTCACGTACACCGTGACGTTGAATGGTGGGATGAATTGGACGGCCACGGGAAACACGATCTTGCCGGTGACCATCACGCACACTGGGTCCGGTGGCAAGTATCATGCCGGACTGGAGTTCATCCTAGCCTAAGCGGCTGAGCGCGATGCTGGAAAGGGGTCTATGTTCCCAATCCTCCCGCGTTTGTGGAAGATCGGAGTCCTCGATTCCGGCATCGCGCCTTCAGCGGTCTTTCTGTCCGCCAGCCGCTCCTTCCTGCCCAATGATCACAACACTACCGATGAGTTAGGACACGCCACCATCTGCCTGCGTGCCTTGGATGGCGCGCTGGGAATGTACGGGGTGCCTCATGCCAGGGTCCGATTGGTTTGTGCCAAGGTTCTTTCCAGCGTACCGGACACTGACTCGACCCGGAGCGTGTCGCGTGGCCTGCTCTGGCTCGCCATGATGGGGGTTGATGTCATCGCAGCCCCCTTATCGGTAAGGTACGATTGCCCGTGGATACGGAGGGCGGTACACTACGCAACTTCACGGGGCGTGCGGATTGTCGCAGCGGCGGGAGCCAGGCAGGCCCAGCTTGCATTCCCAGCAGCCTATCCAGGAGTGATTGCGGTCCAGGGTTACGACGGAGCAAGCCAAGACCCGACGGTTCATCGAGAGGTGGCTTGTGACGACTCCCGAGCCGTGATGTACTATGTTGCTGGACTCCTGGCGTCAAATGGCGCTGCGGACTACTTGGCGAGATAGAAGATTCCGCGCAGATCCTCGGTGCGCGAGATGGCGACCCGACCGGTCTTGATGCGGTAGCTGAGAGCCTGAAACAGATAGTACATTCCAGGCTGGAGCGCCGGTCCGGCGTACGTTGCTGTGACATCGGGCGACCCGGTCACTTTGGCAATCGCAAGGTTTTCCCAAATCTTGGTTCCGAAGGAGTCGAAGACCCGTATCTCGTAGCCATCCTCGCTGGAGTCATCGGCCCACTTGAACAGCGGTGTGGCCGTGGTGATTCCTTCCGGTTGATCCATTCCGGGTCCACGTACTGCCAAAGCCGCCGTGACCTTGAACCCCGTGGGCAGCGTGATATCGCGAACCGTACCGTTTGGTACCGTGATGTTCACGATGGTCGTACCCGAGATGCTGGTGTCCGGATCGCGCACCGCACCATCGTTATCGAGCGAGGGAATGACAGTGTACTCTCCGTCAGGAACTCCCTCAAAAGTAAACTGATTGGAGACCCCGGTTTTGCGCAGGCCACGCGGTGTCTCGCCACGCTCCAGCGTTGCACTGAAGGTGTCCTTTACGATCAGTACGACGGAGGTGGCGGCAATGCCACCGGCATTGACCAAAGACAGAGAACCAGACACTCGCGAAAGCGGAGTGCTGGAGGCCGTTAGCACCACATCGGCCTGCGCACTGGGTGCCACGGTGACCGTCGCTGGTGTGAGTTGCTGACCCGCAGCGAAGCCTTTGACCGTCACACTTCCCGGGGTCACGTTAAACAGGACAAACGATCCATCGATATCAGAGATCGCAGAGGAGCCTCCCCCAACGACCAGCACCCCCGCATGAAGAGGTGCCACGACCTTGCCGGTAATCGTCGAGCGCAGCGCCGTAGGAAGACCGATGAGCCCGATGCTGGTGCTGGGATTTGTAATGATCAAGGAAGCACCGGACTGCACCGCACTCGATACATCGGTTGGGATCGCTGGACGGAGTCCTCCGGGAAACGACTGATAGCCCGATGCATCAGCACGTAAGGTGAACTTGTAGTTTTGGATGGCACCGCTGGCATTGCGAGGTGCCGGAATCCGCAGGTCATACATGCCATCGGTCCCGCTCACAGAAACGCTGCTGATCGCGGCCCCCGAGTCATCCACCGCCACGATTCTGGCGGCGGCAACCGGTTTCCCAGTGCCTACCGCGAGGTCGAACACCTGACCGCGTACCTTGACGGCTGCAAAGCAGCTCGGCGCGCCTCCCATCACCTTCTCGCAGGCTTGATCTGCGGGACATCCGGTGTTGAGCTCGGGATCGCACTGCATCTGGACAGGTGGACTGCTGTCACACCCCACGAGGGTGGCAACAAGTGACGCCAGAGTGATGGGAATCGTGGAAGTGATACAGAGACGGCTGGTTCTGGTTGTGTAGTTCATGACGGGGTCTGATCAGCAAGTTGCAGACCAGCGCCATGACCGCTTGTGCTCCACGGAAGACGCCACTCTGCTCCAAAGTGGGAAGGCCAATCTGTACCGGACCGTACGTTGGTGCGTACCATCCGGTACAGTGGATGGCTGTGTGCCGCTGTTAGGACTGTTTTTCTTCGGCGCGACCTCGGACATCGGGATTGTCCGTTGAGGACGGCAGCAGCCACAGATAGAAGAATCCACCCAGTGCTCCACCGACCAGCGGTGCCACCCAGAACAACCACAGTTGAGCCAGCGCCCAGCCTTGCACAAACAGCGCGGGGCCGGTGCTCCGGGCCGGATTGACGGACAGATTGGTGATGGGAATCCCGATCAGGTGGATCAAGGTCAATCCCAGACCGATCGCAATCGGAGCGAATCCCGAGGGAGCACGGCCATGGGTCGAGCCCAAAATGATCACCAGGAACATGAAGGTCAGGAACGTCTCTGCGATCAGCGCCGCGACCATCGAGTAGCCTCCGGGCGAATGGGCACCGTAGCCGTTTGCAGCAAAGCCACCGGCGAGAGAGAAATCCGACTTACCCGAAGCAATGGTGTACAGGATGGCGGCACCGAGTACCCCGCCGATCACCTGGCTTGCGATGTACGGAATCATCTCTTTGGCAGGAAATCGACCACCAGTGACCAGTCCCACCGTCACGGCCGGATTGAGGTGACAACCCGAGATATGACCGATCGCGTAGGCCATGGTCAGTACCGTCAGACCAAACGCGAGCGAGACCCCCAGCAGACCAATTCCTACGTGTGGAAAGGCCGCTGCCAATACCGCCGCACCACAGCCTCCAAAGACCAACCAACAGGTTCCAAGTAGTTCCGCTACCAAACGCTTCGAGAGTGACATCAACGATTCCCCCCATTTTGGACAATTGACAATGTTTGCCAGGAAGCGTCCTTCTGTCACTCAAAGATTTGGGCTGACAGAATCCTTAGCATCATTCGGTGGATGGGAATGGCCAGCCGAAACGTGACGCGGAGTGGACGCTCTATGTGGAATCTGCGTCCATGGTGGGGAGTTGCAGGCAGCGGCCAGTCTACGGTGACGATTGCTTGTTCGCGGGCCCGCTTACGGACATTGACCACCTTGCGCGATGGTTTGGGAGGCCTTGCCCGAGCAGGTCAGATCGCAGGTCGATCCCCCCGTGCAACCGACCGAGCAAGAGCCCGTGCAGGTGATGTGACAGGTCGATCCACTGGTGCAGCTAACGCTGGCGCTGGGTCCGACCGTCACCGTGCAGGTGGAGCCGTTACTACAGGCCAGCGAACAGGACTGCCCGCAGCTTCCGATGCAGTTGTTCTTGTCGCTACAACTCGCGGAGCAGCTACCTCCGCTGCATCCCCCTTGCGAGAGATCACAGCTCACTCCCGAAGGGCAAGTGCAGCTTGTGCCGGTACAGGAGGGTGCCTGAGCAGCACCACAACCGACCATCCCGAGCAGAGCCAAACCAGCGACCGATGTTAAGAAGTATCTAAGAAGACTCATATTTCCCCCTTTCAGCCAACTTGGCCGATCCAAACCAACTACAGGATAGCATTCGCTGGATGATGTGCCTGACAGAAATGAAGGGACCGACACATCCGATCTGACGCTGTCTTCCAAAACGTTTCGTGAAAAACACAGCCGGTGATTGCGGGAAGGAAAACAGGATCTATTGTAGGTGAGGAGGGGTCAATAGACTACCTAGACCTGGCGCTTGGGAGTACCACGCGCCGCCTACCCAAAGGGAATCCAAACCATGAACATCAAGCTCGTTGTCATCGCTGGTCTCTCCATGTCGGCTGCCGCTCTCTGTGCTCCAGGCGTCATGCTCCAAGCGAAAGCGGAAACCGCGCACTTGAAACCTGATCCCATCTGTGTCCCGGTGGGAGTCAATCTGCAGCTTGGATTGACGGGGGCCAAGTTCAAGGGAGCGGGAGTTTGGAGCGATAACACAGACATTGTCGACGCATCCGAGTCTGGCGTACTCACTGGGAAGAAGGTCGGAGAGACCAAGGTTCACATTGGGACCGCTGGAGAGAAGCACTCATGGGGGGACACTCATGTGAAGGTGGCCTCGAACTGGGCGGACTGCGCTGCGACCTTCAAAGCGGACACACCACCCAAGGTGATCACCACCTCGGATACTACGTCCTTTAAGTTCACGTTTATGTCGGACCCCCAAGGGGATTCAGCGAAAATTGTGAACTCTAAAACCGTCAATCACGAGTTCGCCAAGTGGTTCGCCAAGCAGATGGGGACAGAGGAAAAGCCTAGGTTCATTCTCGTCGGTGGAGACCTGGCGAATTATGGTTCCGATTCCCATCTGTGGATCGATGACACCGTTGATAACTTGAAGAACTCGGATGGGAAGTCGGTGGTTGGCGCGATGCCCATCTATTGCGCGATCGGCAACCATGATCTGGTGAACAACGCGCTTGGCTACTACAAACAGGACATGCAGGACGGCTGGAGCAAGGTTTGGTCAGATCATTACGTCAAGAAGGGCGGCGCAGCCTGGCCCACCACCGGACCGGAGGATCTCAGCAACAAGGGACTCTCGTACGCGTTTGTTTACGCCAACTCGCTGTTCATCGTGATCGATTCCTACTATTTGTGGGGGAATGCGGAGTTCCACGCCCACTCCTCGGACCACGGAATGCTCGAAGAGATCGACGCCAAGCAGCTCGCCTGGGTCGCGTGGCTGTCAAGCTGGACCAAGAAGGATGTGTCCGCAAAGGCCATCAAGCACATCTTCTTGGTGACTCATCCGCCTCTGCTGACCGAAGACCACCCGAACAACAGCCAGCTCAAGCAGATCATGGCCGGCAATCCCCTGTTTGATGCGCTCTTTGCTGGACATCGACATCGGTTGGATCTCAGTCAGGTTGCGCTGCCGTCGGGCTCTGTATATCAGCTCATCAATGGGACCGCGAGCGGAGACAGTGAGGACCACTCCTATCTGCGGGTTGAGGTGGCTGGTGGGAAGGTGACGGTAACCGCAGTCCACAAGACGAAAGATGGTCCAGTCGCCAAGGAAAGCGTCACCTGGACGAAGTGATACCGGTGTGATCCTGCGCTCGCACCAGAGCGCAGGGGGGTCGGCTTTCAGTGCCTTGGAGTGTACTCGGGTCGACCGATTGCGTTCCCGTAGAACTTGAGCTTGCAGTCAACCTCAGCCGGAATCGCTGAGTTCGCGTCCTTGTGGCAAGGCGCAAGCTCCTGTACCAGGTACGACTCTGCCGCTGCACGATCTTCGGGATCGCGCACGACCGTCGTTGCAAAGTGGGCACCGCTGGCCAGTGCCTCCTGCAGCGGTCCGGGGTTCTCGACGATTGACTTCACCAGATCGCGTAACGAGTGATCGGCTCGTCCAACGTAACACCAGTGCAGATCGCGATGTTCCGACGCTGTTACTACCACAAGCCCCGGATCATCACCGTGGGGACAGTTTTGGACATGTTCTGCATCAAGCGGCAGAAACTTAAAGAAGTTCAGCAACACCAGTGAGCGCATCTTGTTTCCTCCCACCAACAGATGACGGCCTATGGTCGCATGTAGAGTGCTTGTTTTCCGCAAGAAAAATCTGTGTGTTTGAATCGGGCTACTTTGTGATGGAGCTATCTCGACTTACACAGCAGAGACAGGTTGCTAGCGAGTGCGGAGTAGGTAGTGCAAGTTGGCTCGTGCCGCCGGCCACTCGCTTTCGATGATGCTATAGACACAGGTATCGCGGTAACTGCCTTGTGCGGCGGGGTGCCGATTGAGCTGATGACTGCGCAGCACACCGTCGAGTTTGGCTCCCAACCGCTCGATTCCGGCTCGACTCTGTCGGTTGAAAAAGTGGGTGCGAAATTCGACCGCGATGCAGCGAAGGGAATCGAACGCGTACGTAAGGAGGAGCAGCTTGCACTCCGTATTGATCGCGCTGCGCTGCACGGACTTGCGATACCAAGTCGAGCCGATTTCAACGCGGCGATTGCTGGCGTCAATGTTCATGAAGGTGGTCATTCCCACTGCACGCCCGGTGTTGTTGTCCAGGACGGCAAACGGCAGCATCGATCCTTGCCGCTGCAGTTCCAGTCGTCTCGCAATCTCGCTGGATATTCCCTCTGGAGAGGGTACCGAGGTGTACCAGAGTTTCCACAACTCTCCGTCCTGAGTGGCTTCCACCAAGTCACCGAGTTGCGCGATGGAGAGCGGAACCAGCGTCGCGTGCGTTCCAGTGAGCGTAACCGGAGCGGAAAAGTGCGTCATGGCTAGCGACCTGTACCACGGAAGCTGCGGACCGTGACTGGGAATGTGCGCTCCGAAGGCACCGCGATGTCATCGGATCCAATGAAATCCCCCCACAGCACAGTTTCCCGCACACCTCCGCAAGGTGCTGAAGGACAGATATCGCTCGACTGTAAACCGTCGATCGATCTTGTGTCGCACAATCACTGCATCGTCGAGCCAAGTAGAAAGACTTCCCAGTTGCCAGAGCGGTTGGCGGGGAAGTTTGCAGCAAGCGCTTTCGGTTACTGACCGATTGCCATTCCTACATACGTGCAGATGGCTACGGCCAGGTGTGCCAGCGGATCGGCGGGTTTGCTCTGCCCAGCAAAGTCATTGGCCTCGAATGCAGCTCCCACGCCGAGTCGTAAGCCCAGCGAAAACCCAAACGATGGGAGAGGGCGGCCAAGATAACGGAGGTCGACGGTCGGTGCCATCCAGAACGCAACTCCTCCCGCCACTCGATTGAAGGTAAAGCTGACATCTCCGCCGACTCCTAGCAGGAACTGGTGGCGCATGGTTCCACGTCGTAGTTCGGGCCAGAAGTGCAGCTTCGTGGTGAAGAACAGCCCCAACGGAGATTGCAAAAACTCGACACCCGTGGACCACTCTGGACGGACGTAGTGTTCCACGGCAGCTCCAATGCCATAGAGCGGACTTGCGACAAAGTGAATCAGAAATTTGGGACGATTCCCCGAGGCAATTCCGGGTGTCGGGGCCGGAGCAGAAATCGCCACGGATGGAATGGCCTCGGGTGGTGTTTCGAGCGGAATCATGGCGTGTATTCATCCCGACGTAATGCCGCAAAATCGAAACGACAGTGACGGAGTGATGGCTCCTGCCCTTCACTGGTTGAAACATATCGTAGGCCAAACGAACCGAGGGTGTACCCAAGTTCCGATTCACTGCGAGAATCGAAAGTGCTGATGGAATGATAGAGCAAATAGTAACCTTGGGAGGCGAGGTCGGTCACACTCAAGGTACTGCGTTCCGGCATCGTTGTGATGATGAGAATCTGATTGAGCCCCACATCGATCGCCAGTTTGTCGGCGTTGCGCACGTTGGTTGGGGTGCTTTGGGCCAGGGGGTCGAGGAGTAGATGTTCGCTCAGTGGATCGTCTGTAGATCGTTGGGATTGCCAGGTCGCGGAATAGGTTGCGATGAGATACTCGCGGGCACGTTCGGCCTCCACGTAGTCCGGGCGCGAGGGATCGATGGCTCCGCCGCTCAGCAGGAGGAACTGCACCGAGTGTGACAGAAGGATCCGAAAGGCTCTGTCCAAACGGCTGCGAAACTCGTTCGAGATCCGCTGCCCCTGTGCCTCCACTTCATACGGTGGCGCTGTATGGTGACCCCATTGTTCGGAGGTGCCAGGAACCAGCGCCAGCAGCGGCTCCGACGGTCGCTCCCGTTCGACAGCGCGCCAGAGCAGCGCGAGCGGGCGTCGGTTGATCTCGCCGAGCGGTCCTTCCAGAAGGCTCGCAGCCGGCACCGGACCACTTGGCATTGGTCCGCAGTCAAGGCTTCCATCGCAAGCGGAACATACCACCAGCAACACCATCCATAGCCACAGTACGTTGTTTTGCCAGCTTTTCCCGGCGCGCATGGAACACGATCATACTCGAAATCTGGACCGGTCAGCGTTTCCGTCGATGGGAAGCGTTGCGAAGATATCGCGGCTCTGTTAACATGGGGCGTTTGGGGCGCGGTGCCTGAGTCGTATCGAGGTCAAGCGTGTCGGAATTCGAGCAGGTAGCTGATGGTGGCAATTCCCTTGGTCCATTTGGGTCGAGCAACCAGCTTCAAGGTGGGATGGGGCCCGCCTCCGGCTTCAGCGGATCAGGCTCTGCTCTGGCCGAAGGAGTCCATGGGATGGAACCAGCGGCGTACGGTTCCTCTGTGGACACGCGAGGACCGTTTACTCCTCAGCTAAACGGACTCCTTAGTGCATCGTTTGGGAGTTCTCTGCAAGGGCTTCAGCTCAAGCGCGGAGAGGGCTCGAAGAATCAGAAGCTCGGTGCGCTCGCGCACACCATTGGGAATCGGATTTCTCTCGGGGACCACATTACCGAAGACCCCAAAGATGCGCACTCGATGGAGGTCATTT